>NZ_JBHXEM010000018.1:0-110305 GCF_042724755.1 Kitasatospora sp. NPDC127067
GCGATGACGGCCCTTCAGAATGCTCGGGGGGGGGAATTCCCCGGCCGGGGCGACTACTTCGCGCCGAAGGCCTTCTCGATGTCCTCGACGACCTTCTCCGCCGCGATCGGGCCGGAGCTGCTGCTCCACACCTGGCCGTCGACGCCCATGAGCTGGTTGGTGCCGACGGCCTTGAGGCGGGTGAACGCCTCCTGCTTGCGGGCGGTCTCCAGGGCCTTCTCGCCCTCGGCGTTCAGGGTGGCGACGAACACCCGGTCGGCGTCGGCCTTGTTGAGGTTCTCCAGGGACAGCGGGTCCGAGTGGGGCTGGGCGCCCAGGCCGTCGGCGATCGGCATGGTGCCGGCGCCGGCCTTCTTCAGCAGGTCGCCGGGCATGTTGGTGGTGTTCATCACGATCGGCCCGTTGGGCATCCAGCGCATCACGACGGCGCTGCCGGCCTTGCCCTCGCCGGCCTTGGCGGCGCGCTTGTCCAGTGCGTCCAGCTTGGCGGTCAGGTCGTCCTTGTGGCCGAGGGCGTCGCCGTACACGGCGAGCACCGAGCGCCAGTCGCCGGCCTTGGGGACGATGGTCGGGGCCACCGCGGAGAGCTTCTCGTACTGGGACTTCTCGATGCCCGAGGAGGCCAGGATGAGGTCGGGGCCGGCCTTGAGGATGGCCTCGATGTTGGGCTCCTTGACCGTGGCGACCAGCGGGACGGCGTCGGCCTTCAGGTAGGCGGGGGCGGTGGTGCCGCCGCGGCTGGCGCTGGTGCCCACCGGGGTGACGCCGAGTGCGAGGGCGGTGTCCAGCGAGGTGTCGTTGAGGGCGACGACCTTCTTGGCCTCGGCCGGGACCTCCACGGCGCCGAAGGCGGTGTCGATGCTGCGCTTGCCGCCCTTGGCGGCGGTGGAGGAGGAGTCGGAGCCACCCGCGGAGCTGCCGGAACCCGAGGAGCCGCACGCGGTCAGGCCCAGGGCGAGGGCGCCGACGACGGCCGTTCCGAGCAGGGTCTTGGTAAAGCGGGTGCCAAGCATGGGTGTTCTCCGAGGAATGGTAGTTTACGGACGAACCGTTTTTCTGAGGTTAGCCTAACCATACGTAAGGCCCTGACGGGGAGGCCCGGTGTGACATTCCGATCACTCCTGCTGCGCGGACTGCTGCCCGCCGGCGCGATACTGCTGCTCGCCGTGCTGGCGAGCCTGCTGCTCGGCGCGGGAGACGTGGGGCCGTCACGGGCGTTCGCCACCCTGCTCGGTGACGGCGACTCCGACTCCCGGTTCACCGTCTTCCACCTGCGCGTCCCGCGGACCGCCGTGGCCCTCGCGGTCGGGCTCGCGCTCGGCGTGGCCGGCACCGTGCTGCAGGCCGCCGCCCGCAACCCGCTGGCCGAGCCCGGCCTGCTCGGCGTCAGCACCGGCGCCTCCTTCGCCGTGGTGATCGCGATCGTGCTCGGCGCCAGCGCCGCGAGCGTCGGCCCGTACGTCGCCGTGCTGGGCGCCGCCGCCGGCTGCCTGCTGGCGCTCGGCGCGGCCCGGCTGCGCGGCGCCGGCGACGACCCCGTCCGCCTGGTGCTCGCCGGCGCGGCGCTGAGCGGACTGATGAACGCCGGCTCCTCCGTCCTGCTGCTGTCCGACGCCCGGGCCGCCGACGAGATCCGGTTCTGGACCATCGGCTCGGTCGCCGGCCGCGGCACCGACCAACTGCTGGCCGTGCTGCCGGTGCTGCTGCTCGGTCTGGTCCTGGCCCTGCTCTCCGGCCCGGCACTGACCGCGCTCAGCCTCGGCGACGACGTCGCCACCGGCCTCGGCCACAAGCCCCGCCGGGCCCGCGCCCTCGCGGTGACCGCCGTCGCCCTGCTGGTCGGCGCCGCCACCGCGATCGCCGGACCGGTCTCCTTCGTCGGCCTGGTGGTGCCCTTCGCCGCCCGGGCCCTGGTCGGCCCGGACCTGCGCCGACTGCTCGTGGTCTCCGCCCTGCTGGGGCCCGCCGTCGTGCTGCTCGCCGACGTGGCCTCCCGGCTGGTGGCCCGCCCGTACGAGATGCCGCTCGGCGTGATGACCGCCCTGTGCGGCGCCCCCGTCCTGGTCGCCGTCGTCCGCTCGCACAGAATGCCCGCGCTGTGACCCCCACCGTGAAGACCGCGAAAGCCGCCGCCGCGAAGATCGCCGCGAGCCCCGACACGCCATCGGCCGCGACCCGGCTGCCGACCCCGCCCGGCACCCGGCTGCTCGCCCTCGGCGGCCGCTCGGTGCTCGTCCCGGTCCGGCCGCTGCTCGGCGGCGCCGCCCTGCTGCTCGTCGTGGTCGCGGTGACCGCCGTCTGCCTGGCCGTCGGTGAGACGAACCTCGACCCGGTGACCGCCCTGCGCGCCGCCTTCGGCGACGGCACCGCACGCGACGTGCTGCTGGTGGAGAAGCTGCGGCTGCCCCGCGCCGAGGCCGCACTGGCCGTCGGCGCCGCCCTCGGCGTCGCGGGCTGCCTGATGCAGACCCTCGCCCAGAACCGGCTGGCCACCCCGGACACCGTCGGCTTCAACGAGGGCGCCACCGCCTTCGCCGTCGCCTCCGTCACCGGCGTCGCCACCCAACTGCTGCCCTCCGCCGCCGCCCTGGTGGGCGCCGCCACCGCCGCCTCGCTCGCCTTCGCCCTCGGTGGCGGGGCCGGCCGCAACGGCTACCGCTTCCTGGTCGTCGGCCTCGGCATCGGCGCGGTCTTCGGCGCGGTGACCAACCTGATGCTCTCCCGCGCCGCCATCGACGCCGCCAACTCCGCGTACGCCTGGACGGTCGGCACCCTCAACAGCCGGGACGCCGAAGCCGTCGGCCTCCTCCAACTCGGCCTGCTGGTCTGCCTGCCCGCCGCGGTGCTGCTCGGCCGCCGGCTGTCGCTGCTGCGCTTCTCCGACGCCGTCGCCACCGGGCTGGGCGTCCGGGTGCGCGGCCTGCGGGTCGGCGTCCTGGTGGTCGCCGTGGTCTGCGCGGGCCTGGCGGTGGCCGTCGCCGGACCGCTCGGCATGATCGCGCTCGCCGCGCCCGAGGCCGCCCGCCGGATCGCCGGACCGCGCTGCGTGCCGGTGCTCACCTCGGCCGCCGCCGGAGCCGCCTTCACCCTGCTCGCCGACCTGCTCGGCCGCACCGTCCTGTCGCCGATCGAGGTCCCGGCCGGCCTGGTCACCGCCGTCGTGGGCGGCCCGTACCTGCTCTGGCTGCTGCTCACCACCCGCCCCCGGAGGACCGCATGACCGCCCGTACCGCGACCGCCGCGACCGCCGCGACCACCGTGCCCGACGGGACCACCGCACCCGACGGGACCGCCGCCGGAGCGCCCCGGCTGGCGACCAGCGCGCTCAGCCTCGGCCACGACCGCACCGTCGTGGTCCGCGAGCTCGACCTCGAACTGCCGCGGCAGCAGGTCACCGTCATCGTCGGCCCGAACGGCTGCGGCAAGTCCACCCTGCTCGGCGGCCTCGCCCGGACCATCGCCCCGCGCTCCGGCGCCGTGCTGCTCGACGGCAAGCCGCTGACCTCGCTGTCCACCCGCGCGATCGCCCGGATCATCGGCCTGCTGCCGCAGTCCGCCACCGCCCCGGACGGGCTGACCGTCCGTGACCTGGTCCGCTACGGCCGCCAGCCGCACCAGGGCCTGCTGCGGCAGTGGTCCGCCGCCGACGCCGAGGCGGTCGAGCACGCGCTCACCGCCGCCGACCTGCACGAGCTGGCCGACCGCCCGCTGGACACCCTCTCCGGCGGCCAGCGCCAGCGCGCCTGGATCGCCATGGCCGTCGCCCAGGACACCGACATCCTGATGCTCGACGAACCCACCTCGGCGCTGGACATGGGCCACGCCCTGGAGGTGCTGGAGATGGTGCGCGGCCTGACGACCGGGCGCGGCCGCACCGTCGTCCTCGTCCTGCACGACCTCAGCACCGCCTGCCGCTACGCCGACCACATGGTGGCCATGCGCGACGGCGAGGTGGCCGCCCAGGGCGCGCCGCGCGACATCGTCACCCCGGAGCTGGTGCGCGAGCTGTACGGGGTGGAGAGCGTGATCCTCACCGACCCGGTGCACGGCACCCCGGTGGTCTGCCCGGTCGGTCTCGCCCCCCGGGCCCGCTGACTCCGGCCCCGCCGGCTCCGGGCCCGGGCGCCGCCGGGCCGGTCAGCCGGCCAGACCCGGCAGCACCCGGGCGCCCGGCAGCTTCGCCAGCGCCCACCCGGGCAGGATGAGCTTGCCCCGCCGCCGCCCGCTGCCGACCAGGACGTACGGGGCCGCGGCCACCGCCTCGTCGATCAGCAGCGGCCAGTCGCCGGGCAGGCCGACGGGGGTGATCCCGCCGTACTCCATGCCGGTCAGCTCGACCGCGGTGTCCATCGGCGCGAAGGACGCCTTGCGCGCCCCCAGGTGGGTGCGCACCGCCCTGTTCACGTCCACCCGGGTGGTGGCCAGGGCCAGGCACGCGGCCAGGGTCACCTCCCCGGCGCGCTTGGCGGCCACCACCACACAGTTCGCCGAGAGCTCCGGCGGGGTGTCGTAGGCCGCGCAGAACACGGCGGTGTCCGCCATCCGCGGATCGCTGTCCACGTAGAGCACCGAGGCGGCCGCCTCCTGGTCGTCCCAGTTCTTCAGCGCGTCGGCGACGGGCGCGGCGAGCTCC
This sequence comes from Kitasatospora sp. NPDC127067, assembly GCF_042724755.1. NCBI lineage: Bacteria > Bacillati > Actinomycetota > Actinomycetes > Kitasatosporales > Streptomycetaceae > Kitasatospora > Kitasatospora sp. NPDC127067. The sequence continues at coordinate 4,634 of NZ_JBHXEM010000018.1, forward strand.
GCGCCGGCGTCCAGCGCGGCCACGGCGGAGGCGAAGTTCCCGAAGGGCGGGCGTACGGACTCACTCATGGCACCGGACTGTAGCGCGCCCGGGCCGGCTCCCGGTCAGCCGTACGGGACGACCGCGACCGGGCAGTGCACGTGGTGGATCGCGGCGTGCGCCACCGGGCCGAGGTGGTGGTGGCGCAGCGGCATCCGCCGGACGCGGCGGCCGACGACCAGCAGCCGGGCCGTCGCGGCGGCGTCCACCAGGTCGACGGCGGGCTTGCCGCGGATCAGGTCGGTGGTCACCGTCACCTCGGGGTGCCGGGCCCGCCAGGGGTCCAGGGCCCCGTCGAGCCCGCTGCGCTCGACGGCGGAGACCTCGCCCTCCAGGCCGCCGATCGCCCCGTAGGACATGTACTCGCTGCCGGCCGGCGGGGACCAGACGTGGAGGACGCGCAGCGGCGCCGAGCGCAGGGCGGCGGCCTCGAAGGCGAAGGCCAGCACCTCGTCCGCCGGGTGCGCCAGGTCCAGGCCGACCGTCACCGCGCCGTCCGGTTCGTCCCCGCCCGCCCGGACCAGCACCACCGGGCAGTCCGCCCGGCGCAGCACCTCCTGGCTCACCGAGCCGACCAGGAAGCCGCGCAGGGTGCCCAGTCCGCGCGAGCCGAGCACCAGCAGGGCGGCCCCGTGCGCGGCCGCCTCCAGCGCCTCGACGGGATCGGCGGCCACGGAGGTGGCGGCGACCTCCACCGTCGGCGCGAGAGTGCGCAACTCGCTCTCCCGCTCGGCGAGTTGTGCCAGCGCGGGGTGGTCGCCGGGTCTGCTCCCGGGGGCGATCTGCTTCGGCCGGGGCCAGGCCTGGAGGACGTCCAGGCGCAGGCCGCGGCGCTGCGCCTCGCGGGCGGCCCAGGCGGCGGCGGCCAGGCTCTCGGGTGAGCCGTCGAATCCGACGACGACGGGTCCGGTCACGGCGTGCTCCTCGGTTCCGGTGCGGTCCCAGCCTCCGGAGGTTTCGGTGCGGCCAGTATCCGTGCCGACCCGGACCGGCGCCTCCCGGGAGCCCGGGGCCCGGTTCCGCCGTCCGGCTGGTCGCCCGGCCCGGCGGCCCGGCAGGCCGGGGCGGGCCGGGGGAGCCCGGCTAGGGTCGGCCGGACCGGTCCGTCCCAGCGCGGGAGAACGATGCCGAGGGTCCCCACGTTCCGCTCGCGGTGGGCGAGCGCCGCCGCCGGACTGGCCGTGCTCGCCTCCGCCCTGGTGGGCTGCGGGGGCGGCGGGAGCGGCGGCCCGGTCACCCTGAACTGGTACAACTTCCCGGACGACTCGGGCGCCCTCCAGCAGGCCGCCGACCGCTGCGGCCAGCAGTCCGGCGGCCGCTACACGATCCGCTACAACAAGCTGCCCCGCGGCGCCGACGGCCAGCGCCAGCAGCTGGTGCGCCGGATGGCGGCGCACGACACCGAGGTGGACGTCCTGGGCCTGGACGTCACCTGGCCCGCCGAGTTCGCCGAGGCCGGCTGGATCCGCGAGTGGACCGGGGAGATGCGCGCGCGGGCCACCGCCGACACCCTCGACGCGGCCGTGCGGACCGCGACCTGGCGGGACCGGCTGTACGCCGTGCCGTACAACTCCAACACCCAGCTGCTCTGGTACCGCGACGACCTGGTGCCGACCCCGCCCGGGACGTGGGCGGAGATGCTCTTCCGGGCGCAGCAGCTGGCAGCCGAGGGCAAGCCGCACTTCGTGGAGATCCAGGGCGCCCAGTACGAGGGGCTGACGGTCTGGTTCAACACGCTGGTCACCAGCGCGGGCGGCACGATCCTCACCCCCGACGCGCAGGCGCCCTCGCTCGGGGCGCCCGCCGTCACGGCCGCCGGGGTGATGCACGACCTGGCGACGTCGGTGGCCGCCGACCCCTCGCTGCCGAACCAGATGGAGGACCAGAACCGGCTCGCGATGGAGTCCGGGACGGCCGCCTTCGAACTCAACTACCCCTTCGTCTACCCCTCGATGAAGGCCAACCGGCCGGAGCTGTTCCCGCACTTCCGCTGGGCCCCGTACCCCGCGGTGAGCGCCGACCGTCCCGCCAGCGTGACCATCGGCGGGATCGACCTCGCGGTGGGCGCGTACAGCCGGCACCCCGACCTCGCCGCCGAGGCCACCCTCTGCCTGCGCGACCGGGACAACCAGCTCACCAACGCGCTGAAGGGCGGGCTGCCGCCCTCGCTGCGCAGCCTGTACGAGACGGCCGAGCTCACCGCCAGCTACCCGTTCGCCGCCGACGTGCTGGCCGCCCTCGACTCCGCCAGCGTGCGCCCGCAGACCCCGGCCTACCAGAACGTCTCCATCGCCATCTCGCACACCCTCTCCCCGCCCGCCGGCATCCACCCGGAGAAGGACGTGGCCGACCTCCGCGGGCAGATCCAGGACGCCCTCGGCTCGAAGGGGCTGATCCCGTGACACCGTCCACCGAGACCGCCGCCGCGGCCGCACCGCAACCGGCCGGGCCCTCGCGCGGGGCCCGCCAGGAACGCCGGCTGGGCCTGCTGCTGTGCGCCCCCGCGGTGATCGTGATGCTCGGCGTCACCGCCTACCCGATCGGCTACGCCGTCTACCTGTCCCTGCAGCGCTACGACCTGCGCTTCCCCGAGCAGGCGCACTGGATCGGGCTCGCCAACTACGGCGCGGTGCTGACCTCGCCGTTCTGGTGGCAGGCGCTCGGCGTCACGGTGCTGATCACCGTGGTGTCGGTGGCGGTCGAGCTGGTGCTCGGCCTGGCGCTCGCGCTGGTGATGCACCGGACGCTCTTCGGGCGCGGCACGGTGCGCACCGCGGTGCTGGTGCCGTACGGGATCGTCACCGTGGTGGCGGCCTACTCCTGGCAGTACGCCTGGACCCCGGGCACCGGCTACCTGGCCGCCCTGCTGCCGGAGGGCAGCGCCCCGCTGACGGAGCAGTGGCCGGCCGTGGGTCTGATCATCCTCGCGGAGGTGTGGAAGACCACCCCGTTCATGGCGCTGCTGCTGCTCGCCGGCCTGGCCCTCGTCCCGGACGAGACGGTCCGGGCGGCGATGGTCGACGGCGCGAGCTTCGGGCAGCGGCTGCGACTGGTGATCCTGCCGCTGATGAAGCCGGCGATCCTGGTCGCCCTGCTCTTCCGCACCCTGGACGCCTTCCGGATCTTCGACAACATCTACGTGCTGACCGGCGGCTCCAACGGCACCGGCTCGGTGTCGATCCTCGGCTACGACAACCTCTTCACCGCGCTCAACCTGGGCATCGGCTCGGCGATCTCGGTGCTGATCTTCGTCTGCGTGGCCCTCATCGCGCTGGTCTTCGTCAAACTGTTCGGCGCGGCCGCGCCCGGCGCGGAACCGGAGCACCGATGAGCGGCCGGCACGCCCGGACCCTGACCGGCTGGGGCATCGCCAACCTGGTGGTCGTGCTCTACGCGCTCTTCCCGGTGTGGTGGATCGTGGCGCTCTCCTTCAAGGAGCCGAGCACCCTCTCCGACGGCGCCTTCGTGCCCCGCCAGTGGACCCTGACCAACTACCGCGGCATCTTCCAGACCTCCGAGTTCACCCGCGCCCTGATCAACTCGATCGGCATCGCGGTGATCGCCACCACCATCGCCGTCGTGCTCGGCACCATGGCCGCGTACGCGGTGGCCCGGCTGCGCTTCCCCGGCAAGCGGCTGCTCATCGGGGTGTCGCTGCTGATCGCGATGTTCCCGCCGATCTCGCTGGTGTCGCCGCTGTTCGACATCGAGCGGGCGCTCGGGCTGTTCGACACCTGGGCCGGGCTGATCATCCCGTACATGACCTTCTCGCTGCCGCTGGCGATCTACACGCTCTCGGCGTTCTTCCGGGAGATCCCCTGGGACCTGGAGAAGGCGGCCAAGGTGGACGGCGCCACGCCGTGGCAGGCGTTCCGGCTGGTCATCGCGCCGCTGGCGGCACCCGGCGTGTTCACCACCGGCATCCTGGTCTTCATCTTCTGCTGGAACGACTTCCTGTTCGCGATCTCGCTGACCTCCACCACCTCGGCCCGGACGGTTCCGGCGGCGATCGCCTTCTTCACCGGGAGCTCCCAGTTCGAGCAGCCGACCGGCTCGATCGCGGCCGCCGCCGTGATCATCACGATCCCGATCGTGGTCTTCGTGCTGCTGTTCCAGCGCCGCATCGTCGCCGGGCTCACCGCCGGCGCGGTCAAGGGCTGAGACTCCCATCGAGTTCCCGCATCGAGTCCCTGCATCGAGTCCCTTTGTCGAGTTCCCGAGGTTGAGCCCGCCCCACCCGGCGGACCAGGAAGGCGGATCGTGGCCGAGATCGTCCTCGACGGCATCACCAAGCGCTACCCGGACGGCGCCCTCGCCGTCCGCGACGTCGACCTCACCATCGCCGACGGCGAGTTCGTGATCCTGGTCGGCCCTTCCGGCTGCGGCAAGTCCACCACGCTCAACATGATCGCCGGGCTGGAGGACATCACCGAGGGCACCCTGAGGATCGCCGGGGAGGTGGTCAACGACCGCGCGCCCAAGGACCGGGACATCGCGATGGTCTTCCAGAGCTACGCCCTCTACCCGCACATGAGCGTGCGCGACAACATGGGCTTCGCGCTGCGCCTGGCCAAGGTCGACAAGCCGACCATCGCCGCCAAGGTCGAGGAGGCCGCCCGCATCCTGGACCTCACCCGGCACCTCGACCGCAAGCCCGCCAACCTCTCCGGCGGGCAGCGCCAGCGGGTCGCGATGGGCCGGGCGATCGTCCGCGACCCCAAGGTCTTCCTGATGGACGAGCCGCTGTCCAACCTGGACGCCAAGCTCCGGGTACAGATGCGCACCCAGATCGCCGCCCTCCAGCGCCGGCTGGGCACCACCACCGTCTACGTCACCCACGACCAGGTCGAGGCGATGACGCTCGGCGACCGGGTGGTGGTGATGCGCTCCGGGGTCGTCCAGCAGGTCGGCTCGCCGCAGCAGCTGTACGACGAGCCGGTGAACCTCTTCGTCGCCGGGTTCATCGGCTCGCCCGGGATGAACTTCCTCGGCGCCGCGCTGGAGCAGGGCGTCCTGCGCACCTCGCTGGGCGACCTGCCGCTGGACGACCGCACCCGGCGGGCCCTGGAGCGTGCGGACGCGCCGCGTGAACTGATCGTCGGCATCCGCCCCGAGGACTTCGAGGACGCCGCCCTGGCCGAGGGGCACACCGGCGGGGTCACCGTCACCGTGACCGTCGAGGTCCGGGAGTCGGTCGGCTCGGACGTCTACGTCCACTTCGCGGAGGCGGGCGGACCGGCGGCGACCGAGGGCCTCGCCGGCCTCGGTGGACTGGCCGAACTCGCCGAACTCGCCGCCGACTCGGGCCGGGCCGACACCGGTATGCAGGAGCACCGCGTGGTGGCCCGGCTGAACCCGGCCACCCGCGCCGCCGAGGGCGGCCCGCTGGAGCTGTGGGTGGACACGTCGCGCATCCATGTCTTCGACCCCCGCAACGGGGCCAACCTGACCCATCCGGAACGTTCGTAGCGTGGCACGGAAGGCCCAACCCCCGGCAGGCACGCGGTGTGCCTGACCGGGGGCCCGCGGAAGTCGACCTAGATTGCCCGGCTATGAGAGAAATTGTCGGAATCAGTCGACGATCGGTACTCAAGGCCGTTCCCGCAGTCGCCGTCCTCGTGGCGGGCTCCGACGGGATCCTCGTCGGGCCCGCGACGGCCGCTACGGCCGCGACCCCCTTCCCGCAGCCGGCCGTCCGCAGCTCCCGGTCCGCCTCCGACGGGTCGAGGGCGGTGCTCGACCAGGCGCTCGACGTCCGGTTCACGGACACCCCCGTCCCGGGCTACGGGACGGTCACCACGCGCACCTACAACGGCACCATCCCGGGGCCCACCCTGCGGGTCCGCGCCGGGGACACGCTCTGGCTGACCCAGGTCAACGGCCTGCCGCCGAACCCGCCGAACCCGCCGAACCCGCAGCACCACGGCGGGCACAACCGGCCGCACCGCGCGAACAGCTTCAACCTGCACACCCACGGCCTGCACGTCTCGCCCTCCGGGAACGCCGACAACGTCCTGCGCGAATTCCCGCCGCGCAGCGCCGACGAGGCCGCGGCCGGCGCCCCCGAGCCGCGGTACCTGACCACCGTCGAGATCCCGCCCGGCCACCCGGCGGGGACCTACTGGTACCACCCCCACGCGCACGGCGCCACCGCCGAACAGATCGCCGGAGGGATGGCCGGGGTCATCATCGTCGAGGGCGACGTCGACGAGGTGCCGCAGATCAAGGCCGCCGCCGACCTGGTCGTCTGCGTCAACGAACTCCGGCTCAAGGACGGCAAGGTCCCCGAGTTCACCTCCGGCGACGCCCTGGCCGCCGTCCCGCCCACCTTCACCGTCAACGGCGCGGTCAACCCCACCCTCGCGCTGCGCCCCGGCGAGGTCCAGCGCTGGCGCCTGGTCGCGGCGACCGCCTTCACCACCCTCTCGCTCCAGGTCACCTCCGGGGAGCAGAAACTGACGATGCATCAGATCGCGATGGACGGTGTGACCTTCCCCGCGCCGGTCGCCGCCGAGACGGTGTCCCTGGCCGTGGGCAACCGCGCCGACGTGCTGGTCCGGGGCGGCGAGGCCGGGACGTACGAACTGCGGGCCAAGGGCGTGCCCGTGCCGCTGATGACGATCGAGGTGGCGGGCGAGGCCGTCCGGCCGCCGATGGAACTGCCGACCACGCTGCCGCAGGGCAAACCCTTCCTCGACGAGAAGGACCTCGCCGACCCGGGCAGCGGCCGCGAGGTGGTCTTCCACGTCGACGCGAAGGTCTTCGACCCGCCGTTCCCCAACGCCTACCGCGTCCTCGGCAGCCACCCCACCCCCGCGGCCGACCCCGGCGGCGACCTCACCCGCGACCCCGCCTACGGCCTGTTCGACCCCGAGTTCGTCAACCACACCCTGGAACTCGGCACCGTCGAACGCTGGACCCTGCACACCGACGACTCCATGCCGGCCTTCCACCACCCCTTCCACCTGCACACCAACCACGTCCTCGTCACCCACCGCAACGGCCGACGGCTCGACCCGCCGGTCTGGCAGGACACCGTCGACCTGGTCGGCGGCAAGCCGGGCGACACCGTCACCCTCCTGGTCAAGTACGAGGACTTCACCGGCCGCACCGTCCTGCACTGCCACCAGCTCCAGCACGAGGACCTCGGCATGATGCAGCTGGTCGACTACGTCCAGCCGCGGCGGCCCCGGGAGCCGGGCCGGCCCGCCTGGCCGGGACGGCCCCGCCCGCTCGACCACTGAGCGTGCCGCCTCCCGGCCGGGCGGACGGGTGCCGCCTCCCGGCCGGGCGGACGGCGGTCGGGAGGTGTGCCCGACCGCCCGCGCGGGCCGTGCCGTTGCGCGACCGCCCGGAAGACGGGCAGGAGAACACCCGGAACGTGAGTTCGGAAACGCCTCCCCGGGGTAGGAACACTCATGCAGCGGCCGTGACCGTTCCGGCCGCTCGGCACCGTGGACGGTGCCACCGGGACCGCGCTCGAAGAGACCGGGCACGGGTCCTGGGGGAAGAGGTCCGCGACGCACGAGGTGCGGATCCGCACGCGTCGTCGGGCGTTCACCCCGATGCCCAGGAGTGATCACGTGTCCATCCACCTGGAAACGACCGACCGGGAGGCCCCGCCCGAGGGCCTGCCCCCCGACCTGCCGCGAAGACCGACGGCGGCCGAACTGCGCCGGATGGGCAAGTCCGAGGCCCGCGAACTGAGCGACGCGCTGTTCGGACGGCTGGCCGGGCTGGCCCGCGAGACCCACGCCTACAGCTACGTGCGCGGCACGATCATCGAGCTCAACATGCCACTGGTGCGCTTCATCGCGGCCCGCTTCCGCCACCGCGCCGAGGACATGGACGACATCCTCCAGGTCGGCACGATCGGCCTGATCAAGGCCGTCGACGGCTACGACCCGCAGCGCGGCGTCGAATTCCTCACCTACGCGATCCCCACCATCACCGGCGAGATCAAACGGTTCTTCCGCGACACCTCCTGGCCGGTACGGGTCCCGCGCGGCACGCAGGAGCTCTACCTCTGCGTCGCCCGCGGCTCGGACCGCCTCGAACAGGAACTCGGCCGACTGCCCCGCCCCGAGGAGATCGCCGAGGACCTGGACCTCACCGTCGAACAGGCCACCGAGGGACTGATGGCGGGCCGCGTCTACCGCCCCAACTCCCTGGACGCCCTGCGCGACCAGGACACCGACGAGATCGGCAGCGCCCTGCTCGACCACCTCGGCGGCTGCGACCCCGGCATCGAACTCGCCGACTTCCGCATCGCGGTGCGCCCCCTGCTGGCCCGGCTGCCCGTACGCGAGCAGACCGTCCTCGAACTCCGCTTCTGGAACGGCTGGACCCAGTCCCGGATCGCGGAGCGGATCGGCGTCTCCCAGATGCACGTCTCCCGACTGCTCAGCGCCACCCTGGCCCGGCTGCGCGAGGAACTGGAGGACCGCGACGCCCCCGGCTGGGCCGACGGAACCGACGCAACCGGCGGAGCGGTCGAGAGCGCCGGCTGAGACGGCAGGTGGCCTCTGCGGGGCCGCCTCGGGTCTGTCGTCGGGCCGTGGGGCTGTGGCCGGAGTTGGGGCCGGGCGTCAGCGATCGCGCATCCGGGGTACCGGGTGCGGGACCACGGGGGACGGCGCGGCGAGGAGGCGGACACCATGGGCGGACACGAGCGGGCGCGAACGCGCGGAACCGGAAGGCCGCCGCGCCGCGGCCGCGCCCCGGAACCGTGGCTGCGCGCCGTCCGGCTCGGCCTGCGCGGCCGGGCCTGGGACCTGGTGCGAGGCCTGCGGCCGCGGACCGTCCTCGGACTCGCCCTGCTGTCGCTGGGACTCCTGGCCGCCGGACTGGGGGCGTCGAAGACCCCCTTCCTCTGGGGCCTCGCGGGCTGCTGGGCCCTGACACCGGCGACCGCCTTCGCGGTGCTCCGCGCCTGCGCCGACGGCCGGACGCCCTCGACGGCCCCCGACGTCCGCTGACGGCCTCCGGCGGGTGTCAGCGGCCGTCGGCGGGCCGACCGCCGGGGTGGGGCGACCGACGGCGCGGTTTCGCTGCGTGATCGGCGCATACTTTCCGTAAACACACGGAGGTGCTCATGCCCATGGTGGATGTCGCTGCGCTCGGCCGGCTGGTCGCGGAGTACGAGGCCCTGTCCCCGTCGAGCTCGCCGGAAGCCGGGCAGCGGCTGCGCGACGTCTGCTACACGATCGGCATCTACACCGGGGAGGCCGACGCGGTCCGCGCGGTCGCCAGGGCCCGCCTGCTGCTGGCACGCCAAGGCCCGGCCGACGTCGCCACGGCGGCGGCCGGGGCGCCGGCGAACGACCGGGCCCGCGCGGCGCTCCTGGCCGAACTCGGCGAACTCGCCGCCCACGAACGGGTCCGGTCCGGGCCCCTCCAGAGCCTGCAGGACGTGGTGCAGCTGACCCGGGTCACGGTCCCGGACTGCGTGGGCGCCGCCGTCAGCACCTGGCACGACGACGGCTCGGTCGAGACCTTCGCGGCGACCCCCTCGTACCTGCTCGCCCTCGAACGCGCGCAGGGCGGCTCGGAAGCGGGCCCGCTGCCCCGGCTCCGCCGCCAGGGCGAAGGACAGGTCGTGGTCCGGCTGGACCCCGGCCGGTCGGACCGGTTCGCCGACCGGGCCCGGCGCTGCGGCGTACGGGCCGTGGCCGGCGCCCACCTGCGCACCCACCCGCACGGCTGCACCGTGTTCAGCGCCTACCTGCGCACCCCGGTCGAGCCGGGCACCCCGGCCCTCGGCCTGGTGGAGGTGCTCGCCCTCCAGGCATCGGCCGCCCTCGACCGCTTCGCGCTGTCCAGGGCGGTCGCCGACCTGCTGGACCGCCGGCACGCCACCGGCCTCGCCATCGGCATCACCGCCGAACGGTTCGACGTGACCCCGCACACCGCGCTGAGCCTGCTCGTCGGCGCCGCCCAGCGGCTGGGCACGGACCTCGACACCGTGACCCGGCACCTGGCCGAGGGCGACGGGCCGCGCTCCGCGCACTGAGCCGGGTCGGGCCGGGCGGGTCCGGGTCCGGGTCGGGTCGGACCGGCTGGGCGGTGGCGGGATGCGGGATGGTTGCGCCGGTGCCGGACGGGCAGGTGCACAGACGGGCGGGAAGGCCCCGGTCGCAGCCTACGAGGAGGTCCTCATGAGCACGGTGAAGGAATCCGTGGACGTGGCCGTGCCCCTGCACACCGCCTACAACCAGTGGACGCAGTACGAGGAGTTCCCGCGCTTCATGGAGGGCGTCGACTCGGTGACCCGGCTGGACGACCGCCACATCCACTGGCGCACCAGCATCGACGGCGTCACCCGCGAATACGACACCGAGATCGTCGACCAGGAGCCCGAGGAACTGATCGCCTGGCGGGCCGTGGACGGCGAGGCGGACCGGAAGGAGAAGGTGACCTTCCGGCGGCTCGACCCGGGCCACACCCGGGTCACCTTCGCCGTCGACATCCGGCCCGAGCGGCCGGGGGAGAAGGCCGGCGAGGCCAGGGCCGCGGTCGACCACCGGGTGAAGGGGGACCTGAGGCGGTTCAAGGAGTACGCCGAAGCACGCGGACGGGGGCAGAGCGGCCCGGGCTGAGCCGACCGCGGCTCGCTGCGCGTGACCGTCCGGACGGTGCCGCCGGCCGTGCGGAAGCCCCGGGGCGGCCCCCGTCACCCCGCGGCGGCCCGGCGGGCACCGCTCCGGTACTCGGAGACGGCCACCGCCCCCAGCAACAGCAGCACCGGCGCCGCGAAGATCGCGAACAGGTAGTTGCCCGACAACGCCGCATACCCCAGCAGCAGCACCTGCACCCCGGCCATCGCCACGACGAGGACCCTGCCGTCACCGGGCCGCAGACGCCAGAGCTCGCGCACCGCCAACCCGTTGATCCCGGCCATCGTGTACCCCCCGAGCGCCAGCAGGTGCGGCACCACCCTCGACCTCGGCGCCACCTCGTCCTCGAACCCGATGCCGTTGTAGAGCAGCGGCACCGCGATGCCGAAGTACAGCACCACCGCCACCGACTCCAGGACGAGCAGCACGGTCGCCGCAGCCCGCGACAGCCAGGAGAGACGGGTCATGGTGTTGAGCCTTCCAGGGGGTTGACGCGGCGACATCCAGTGCGGCGGGCCGAAGCGGAGGTCCGCGGCTGCCCCTCGCCACCGGACGCGTGGCACGACGGGCACGACGGGAACGACGGGCATGACGGGAACGACGGGAACGACGGGTGCGATGGCCACGATGGGCACGCCTCATGGCACCGTCCGACCCGGCAGCCTCGGCACCGCAGCATAGTCAAGAAATGGCAAAGGCTGTACGGCGCCGCAGGTCGGAGAGCGCCCTTGCCCGCACGCGCGGGAGGTCGGGGCGGCGGGGGTTCGGCCGTCGTCTGCCGGGATTCGGTCAACTCGGCCGTCCGGCCACCGGAGTTCGCCCGGATCGCGGGCGTACCGGCACGGCTGCTTCTACGCTCGTCCGCATACCGTGGCGTGAGGGGGAGTGCCGTGGCCCGTAGTCCTGTTCGGCGACGTCGGTCGATGACCGCCCGCCGGGTGCGGTGGATGAAGCGGAACGCGCCGCTGCTGGGGGCGGTCGCGCTGGTCGCGGTCGTTCTGGCCTCGCTGGTGGTCCGCTGGCTTGCCCAGCACCTCGTGCTGGTCGCCGTGCTGCTGGCGGCCGGCGCGGGCGCGGGTGCCGCCGTGCTGCGCTCGCGGGTGCGGGCCCGGCGGCGGGAGTTGGATGCGCGGACCGCCCAACTGCGGCACATCGGGCCGTTCCTGGCGATGACCCCGAAGGCCTTCGAGCACGCGCTGGCGGACCTGTGCCGCCGGGACGGCTGCACGAAGGTGAAGGTGGTCGGCGGGGCCGGCGACCTCGCGGCGGACGTCCTGGCCACCACCCCGGCCGGGCAGCGGATCCTCATCCAGGCCAAGCGGTACGGGCCGCGGACCTCCGTCGGCTCCCAGGACGTCCAGAAGGTCAACGGTACCTACCGCGACGTCCACCACTGCGACCTGGCCGCCGTGGTGACGACCAGCTCGTTCACCAAGGCCGCCGCCGCGTTCTGCACCCAGGTCGGCATCCGCGCCGTCGACCAGCGGGCGCTCGCCCTGTGGGCGGACGGGCGGGGCAGGCCGCCGTGGGCCTGAGCCACGGCTTCCGTGGCCGGCGCATGTAGGCCCGGGCTCCCGGGCGGCGCCCGGTCGTCCACGACGGTGGCTGTCGGAGGGCCCGCCTAACCTGGCGCAGAGAACAGGAAAAGGGGCGGGGCATGAGCGTGGACTTCTTCTGGCGGCGGGTGGACGGAGCGGTTCTGGACGAACTGTCACCGAGGGAGCTCCATGCCCTGGTGCCCGGCTGGTTCGACGACGACTTCGGGCCGCTGGACGAGGCCGGTGCGGTGCTGGGCGTGGAGCGCAACGGGTACCTGATGGACGTCGCGCTGACGAAGGCGGCCGGCGGCTCGGGCCCGGACTCGCGGACAGCCCGACTGCCGGTGTTCGGTGGTGAGGAACGGGTGGTCGTCGAGGGGGATCCCGACTGTGACGACGAGTTCACCGAGACCAAGGTGTGGGTGCTCCGGCCCGATGAGGTCCGGACGGCATCGGGCTTCCTGGACGCGGTGGGCGTCGACGGGTTGGTGAGGACCGTGGACACCGCGGTGGCGGCCGAGGTCGTGTCCCTCGGGTTCGCCACCCCGTGGTCCGAGGCGTGGGCCGGTGCTCTGACCGCCGACCTCCGCAGGCTGAGGGACTTCTTCGCCGCGGCCGCCGCGGCCGGCGACGCGATGGTCAAGTTCGAGGCCGCGTAACACCTGGTGCGCGGCCCGGGCTACCGCGGCGGGTCGGCGGGCGGGGTCGGGGTCGGGCCGTCCGGGGGTGGCTCGCCGAGCCTGCCGGTTCCCTTGCCCGACGGCCGCTGCTCGGATTCCTCCGGCGCCGCGATCCCGTCCGGCAACGGCAACGGCAATGGCAACGGCAACGGCAACGGCGGGTGGGTGGGCACCCTGGTGGGCCCTCGGGAGCCGAGGCCTCGCTGCCTGCGCCACTGGCCCTGCCGGTCGCGCGGGATCCGGTCGCTCACGACGTCCTCCTGGTGGTGCTGGGGCTCACCATTGTGGCCCGGGGGGAAGGAGTGCGTGGTGGGAAACCCGTCACTGTGCCACCCTCCGTGCGTCCCGGGCGCGCCCCCGCCTGCGGAGAAGGCATCGGGGCGGGGTGGGTCCAGCCCCACCCCCGGCGGGGGTGCAGGTGGATTCTGCCGTCGTCCCGCCGTCCCTAGCGTTGATCGCGTGCCGCCCGATGCCGCGGGCGGCCGTGACGACGCGGGGAGGACGAGGTGCGCGAAGCGGTGGGTGCGGGGCAGGGAGCCCCGGCACTGCGGTTGTCGGGGCTGCGCAAGCGGTTCGGCTCGGTGGTGGCCGTCGACGGGGGCGAGCTGCCCCTGCCGCGCGGGTCGTTCCACCGGCTGACCCGCGGTCAGCAGCGGTCGGCACCAGAGCGGCTGCGGAGCCGGATGGGGGCCGGGTGCGGGCGCGGCTGCCCGGGCGGACGACTGCGATCATGAACGACCCGCACCACCGAACCCGACCGGAGGACTCGTGAGCAGCCCGCAGACCCCAGCCGCCCGCGAGCCGGGCAGCGACGCCCGTCGGCCCGGCGGCGAAGCCCGCGAACGGGCCGACGCCGTCCGCGCATGGGCCGACGCCGTCCGCGAGCCGGGCGCCGCGGCCCGCGAGCTGCGCGCCGCCGCCCGGGCACTCGGGCGGCTCGCCGTCCTGACGCTGCTGATACCCGTCGGCGTGGTGCTGATGACGGTCTTCCTGCTGTCCTTCCTGCTCTGGGGCTGCCTCGGGATCTTCCCGCTCTTCCCGGCCGCCACCCGGATGGTCCGCTCCGCCGCCGAGGCCGCCCGATGGGCGGCCGGCCACTGGTCAGGGGTGCCCGTGCCGCCGCCGTACCGGCCGCGCCCGGCCCTGGAACGCACGCTCCACGGCTGGTACTGGACCGGCCACGACTACCACAGGAACCGCTGGCTCGCGGGCCTGGCCCTGCGCGTCCGCTGGCTCTGGACCGACCCGGCGACCTGGCGCGACGCCCTGTGGCTGATCGCCGACCCGCTGGTCGGCGGCGCCGTCGCGGCCGCACCCGTGCTGCTGGTCGGCGCCGGCCTGTACGGGATCGTCCAGGCGCCACTGCCGTACGACCTGCCGTTCGGCGGCCTGCCCGCACTGCTCCTCGGCCTCCTCGGGCCCGTACCGATCGTCGCCGGGCTCGCCCTCGCCCGCCCCGCGCTGCGACTGCACGGCCGGTGGACCGGCACCCTGCTCGGGCCCACCGAACGCTCCCGGCTCGCCCGGCGGGTCGAGCAGCTCACCGAGATCCGGCTGGACGCCACCGAGGCCCAGGCCGCCGAACTGCGCCGGATCGAACGGGATCTGCACGACGGCGCGCAGGCCCGGCTGGTCGCGGTGAGCCTGCGCCTGGGCGCGGCGGCGGCACTGATCGACCGTGATCCGGAGCAGGCCAAACGGGTGGTGACCGACGCCCAGGAGAACGTCACCCAGGCGCTCCAGGAACTGCGCGACCTGGTGCGCGGCATCCACCCGCCGGTCCTCGCCGAACGCGGACTCGCCGAAGGCGTGCGGGCGTTGGCCCTGGACGTCCCGCTGAAGGTCGAGGTGCGGACCGAACTGCCCGGACGGGCCGAGGCGCCGGTGGAGTCGGCCGTCTACTTCGCGGTCAGCGAGGCGCTCACCAACGCCGTCAAGCACGGCGACGCCCGGCACGCCGCCGTGCACCTCACCCACGCCGCCGGACTGCTCCGCGCCGAGGTCACCGACGACGGCCGCGGCGGCGCCGACCCGGACGGCGGCAGCGGCCTGAAGGGCATCCGGCGCAGGCTCGCCCCGTTCGACGGTACGCTCACGCTGACCAGCCCCCCGGGGGGTCCGACCAGGCTGATCATGGAGCTACCGTGCGTGTTGTCCTCGCCGAGGACCTCGTCCTGCTGAGGGACGGCCTCTCCCTGCTGCTCGGTGCCCACGGGCACGAGATCGTCGCCGCGGTGGAGAGCGGACCCGAACTGGCCGCCGCGATCGCCGACCACCGCCCCGACATCGCGGTGGTCGACGTCCGCCTGCCCCCCACCTACACCGACGAGGGCCTCCAGGTCGCGCTCGCCGCCCGCCGCGAACGGCCCGGCCTGCCGGTCCTCGTCCTCTCCCAGCACGTCGAACAGCTCTACGCCCGGGAACTGATCGCCGACGGCACCGGCGGCGTCGGCTACCTCCTCAAGGACCGGGTCTCCAAGGCCGACCAGTTCGTCGACGCCGTCCACACCGTCGCCGCCGGCGGCACCGTCATGGACCCCCAGGTCATCTCCCGCCTCCTCGCCCGCAACGCCTACGACCAGCCCCTCGCCCTCCTCACCCCGCGCGAACGCGACGTCCTCGCGATGATGGCCGAGGGCCGCTCCAACGCCGCCATCGCCCAACGGCTGCACTTCAGCGAGGGCGCGGTCAGCAAGCACACCTCCAACATCTTCGCGAAGCTCGACCTCGGCGCCTCCGACGACGACAACCGCCGCGTCCTCGCCGTCCTCGCCTACCTCAACGGAACACGCACCCCCTGAGGCCACGCCGCTGCGCCGCGACGCCGACCGTGCAGGGGCGCACGGCGAGTGCGGAACACATCGCTGACTCCACGTCAGGTATAGGATGCGGGCGCGCGAGGCGCCGTACCGGGAGAAGTGCCAATGGGGGCAGTCGTGGACCGCGCGAGGTGGAGCGCTTCCTCCCACCCGCATAGGAACGGAGCGCAGTGGCAGAGCAGCACGGCGGGAGCATCGACGGTCCGGGAAGCACGCGTTCCACCGTGTCCGGGTCCTCGGCCCAGGATGTCGTCCAGGCCAGGGACGTCAGCGGAGGCATCCACTTCCACGGCCGGCCCGACCGGTCGAGTGCCGCCCCGACTCCCCGCCAACTGCCTGCGGACGTACGCGGTTTCGTGAACCGTACGGACGAGCTTCACCAGCTGGACGCCGCCCTGACCGGCGAGGACCGGAACCCGCCCGATGCCGCCGCGTCCGCCGCGGTCGTCGTGATCGCCGGAACCGCCGGTGCCGGGAAGACCGCACTCGCCCTGCACTGGGCCCACCAGGCCCGGCATCGGTTCCCCGACGGCCAGTTGTACGTCAACCTCCGCGGCTACGATCCGGGTCGGCCCGTCACCGCCCAGGAGGCGCTCCACCGTTTCCTGGCCTCCCTCGGTGTCGCTGCCCAGTCCGTTCCGCCCGACCCCGACGCGGCCGCCGCCCTCTACCGCTCGCTCCTCGCCGAGCGCCGTCTCCTGGTCGTCCTCGACAACGCGGCCAGCGCGCACCAGGTCCGGCCGCTCCTGCCCGGCAGCGCCGGAAGCCTCGTGCTGGTCACCAGCCGCAGCCGTCTGTCCGGCCTCGCCGTACGCGACGGTGCCCGTCGGCTCACCCTGGGGACCCTGCCCGAGACGGAGGCCGTCGCCCTGCTGCGTGCCGTCACCGCCGGGCACCGGCCCGAGGACGACCCCGCGAAGCTCGCCGAACTGGCCCGCCTCTGCGCCCAACTGCCGTTGGCCCTGCGGATCGCGGCCGAACGCGCGGCCAGCCTGCCCCACATGGGTCTGGACGACCTGATCGACGACCTCCGCGACGAATCCGCGCTCTGGGACGCCCTCAGCGTGGGCGACGACGAGGACGTCGACGCCGTCCGTACGGTCTTCGCCTGGTCCTACCGCGCGCTGCCCGACCAGGTCGCCCGGCTGTTCCGGCTCCTCGGGCTCCATCCGGGCCCCGACTTCGGGCTCCACGCCGCGGCCGCCCTCGCCCACCTCACCCCCAACCGCACCCGACAGCTCCTCGACTCCCTCGTCGGCGCCCACCTTGTGGAACAGGGCGCACCCGACCGCTACCAGTTCCACGACCTCCTGCGCGCCTACGCCACCGACCAGGCCCAGCAGGAGGAAGCCCCCGCACAGCGCCGGGCCGCACTGCGGCGGGTACTCGACTGGTACCTGCACACCGCCGACGCCGCCCAGCAGTGGCTGCGGCCGGCCGAAGCCCGGCTGCCGCTCGACCAGGCGGCCGACGGAGTCCGGCCGACGGTCTTCGCCGACTACAACGCCGCCGTGGACTGGGCCGAACGCGAACGCGCCAACCTCCTCCAGGCCGTCCACACCGCCTCCGCGGCAGGCGAGGACCGGCGGACCTGGCAGCTGGCCGCGGTCCTCTGGAACGCCCAGGCCCCCTCGGCCCCTGGCACGGACTGGCCGGTGGCGGGCCGGCTCGGGCTGGCAGCCGCCGAACGCCTATCCGACGACACGGCCCGCGCCCTGCTGCTCACCGACCTCGGCATGGCGTGCACCCGGGTCAACTCCCTCGCCGACAGCCTGGAGTGCCACCGCAGTGCCCTGGCGCTCTGGCGTGAACTCGGCGACCGGCTCAACGAGGCACACTCGCTCAACCTGCTGGGACTGGTCCACCTGCACGGCCGGCAACTGGACGACGCCGCCCGGCACTTCGAGCAGGCGCTCGCCGCCTTCCGGCAGTTGGGCGAGGCCCACTGGGAGGCCACCGCACTCTCCAACCTCGCCAGCACCCACTGTCGCGCCGGACGCCTCCCCGAGGCCGCAGCCGCCGTCGGCCAGGCACTGACCGCCCACCGCGCACTGAAGAACCAGCGCGGCGAGGGAAACGCCCTGCGCCTGCTGAGCGACATCCGACGCGAGGACGGCGACCCGGCCGGTGCACTCGCCTCGGCACACGCGGCACTGGACATCGCCCTGAACCTCCGTGACCACCGCCTGGAAGGCTTCTGGCTCCTCACCCTCGGCGACGCCCAACGGGCCGACGGCCGGCCCGCCGACGCCCTCGACTCCTACCAACGCGCCGCCGTCCTCCACCGCCGCCTCGGTGACCGCAGCCGCGAAGCCCTCGCCTGGCACGGCACGGGCGAGACCTACCGTCACCTCGACCGTCGCACCGAGGCCGCCGCCTTCCTCCGCCGGGCCGCCACCACCCACCACGAACTCGGCGATCCCTGGCACGAGGCACTGGCCCTCGACGCTCTGGCGGCGACCGTGCTCGCCGACGACGGGGAGGCGGCGCGGCGCCACCGGACGCAGGCGCTCGCGCTGCTGGACGGGTACGAGGACGCGCGGGCGGTCGCGGCGCGGGAGCGGATCGCGCGGTCGGTGGAAGCGGACTGACGGCGACTGCGGTGGGCGGCGGGGGATCGGCGGCAGTGGCCGCTGCCGTGGCTGCTGCATCGGCGGGTGATCCGGGAGCAGGAGCGCGGGCTGCCTGTGCCGGTGCTTGGTGGGGCGCGGCGGGGCGGGCTTGGCCGGGGTGGGTGTTGTGCCGCGGTCGCCCGGCGGCTGGGGGCGAGGGCGTGGCCCGGTCGCTCACGAACTGCGTGCGGGGTAGCGTCACTCCTGGTCACCAGGGCGCTGCGGTGCGTACCCGGCGGCGGATGCCGGTCGGGGCCTGGGGGCCGATCCGCCGTTCCGTCCGACGACCCGACAGGAGTGCCCCCCATGGCCGTACCCACCGACTTCGACCAGCAGGCCACCGGCTACAGCCTCCCGCACGCCTACTGGCTGGCGAAGGCCGCGGAACTCGCCTACAAGGACGAGGCCGTGATCGAGGAGCACGCCCATGCCTGGGGCTTCGATGCCGTGCGTCACCACCGGACGCGCTTCACCCCGCCGTTCCCGCTCCAGGACACCCAGGCCTGCACCATGGCCGGCGACGACATGATCGTCACCGCGTTCCGCGGTACCGAGCCCGCGCGGATCCGTGACTGGCTCACCGACGCCACCACCCCGCCCTGGCCCGGCCCCGCCGGGACGGGCTATGTCCACTACGGCTTCGCCGAGGCCCTCGAATCGATCTACCCGGACGTCGCCAAGGCCGTCTCCGATCTGCGGACCGACAATCAGACGGTCTGGTTCACCGGGCACAGCCTCGGCGGCGCCCTGGCCATGCTCGTCGCCGCCAGGCTCGACCTGGAGGACCCGAGCCTGGCGGCCGACGGCGTCTACACCTTCGGCCAGCCCCGGACCTGCGACCGGCTGCTCGCCGCCGCGTACGACAAGGGCCTGCGGGGCCGCACCTACCGTTTCGTGCACGGCAACGACATCGTCCCCGAGCTGCCCCCGGAGCCCGCCTTCACCCATGTCCAGGCGCTGCGCCACATCGACTCCTCGGGCCGCGTCACGGAGAAGGTCGGGCTGGTCCCCGGGCTGACCGACCGGGCCAAGGGCCTGGGCGCGGCGGCGTTCTCGCCGGACGGCGAGGGCATCCGCGACCACATGATGCGCAGCTACCTCGCCGCGCTGGAGAAGGCCCTGGCCTGATCCGCGGGGCGCCGGAGGGTCCGGCGGGGCGGAGCGGGTGGGGGCCGCCCGGCCGGATCGGGGGGAAGGAAGGGGAGGAGCGGGCCGGGGGCGAGGGGCGGGGTCGGTGATCTTGGACGGATAGGCTGCCGTGACGTCAGGTCCTCGCGGTGAGGGCCGAGCTGATGAGGATCGGTGGTGTACGGACATGATGGGACCGGCGCATTCGCTGTCGGGTGCGGCCGCATGGCTGGGGGTGGGCGCGGTGGCGGCCGGGATGGGGGAGCCGATGCCCTGGCCGGTCCTGCTCGCGGGGGCGCTGATCTGCGCGGGGGCGGCGCTGGCGCCGGACCTGGACCACAAGGCGGCGACGATATCCCGGGCGTTCGGGCCGGTGTCCCGGGCGCTGTGCGAGGTGATCGACAACCTCTCGTACGCGGTGTACAAGGCCACCCGGGGCAAGGGCGACCCGAGGCGCTCGGGCGGGCACCGGACGCTGACGCACACCTGGCTCTGGGCGGTGCTGTGCGGGGCGGGCGCCGCGGCGGTGGCCGTGTTCGGCGGCCGCTGGGGTGTGCTGGTGGTGCTGTTCGTGCACATGGTGCTGGCGATCGAGGGTCTGCTGTGGCGGCAGGCCCGGGTCTCCAGCGACGTCCTGGTGTGGCTGCTGGGGGCGGCCAGCGCGTGGATGCTCGCGGAGGTCCTCGACAAGCCCGGCAACGGCTCGCAGTGGCTGTTCGAGGAGCCTGGGCAGCAGTACCTGTGGATCGGGCTGCCGATCGCGCTCGGCGCGCTGGTGCACTGCCTGGGTGACGCGCTGACCGTCTCGGGCTGTCCGGTGCTGTGGCCGATCCCGATCGGGCGGCGGCGCTGGTACCCGATCGGGCCGCCGAAGGGCATGCGGTTCCGGGCCGGAAGCTGGGTGGAGCTGAAGGTGCTGACCCCGGTGTTCATGGGGGCCGGCGGGGTCTGCGCGGCGGGGGCGCTCGGCTTCTTCGGGAGTTGACGGGATCAACGGCCCCGGAAATGGGCGGAGTCGGGGTTCCGTCCGCAGGGTGGGCGCCGGTCGGTGGGGGATCCCCGCCGGCCGGCGCCCTTTGCGTGGCGCTCCGTCGGCCGGCGCGCCGCGCGGCTGTCTCCGGTGGGGGCGTCCGCCCGTTCAGCGGGCCGCGAGCAGGCCGTCCACCAGGGCGTCGAGGCCGTCCCGGTAGGTGTCCTGGGCGGTGAGCGGTGCCCAGCGGTCCGCGAGTCCGGCCAGGCGGGGGAGTCGCTCCGGGTCGAGGTCGGCGAAGACCTGCTGGCGGTGGGTGGGGCGGTCGTCGGCGGGCCGGCGGCGGGTGGCCGTGGCGCGGACCATGATCTCGCCGGCGGTGTAGTACCAGATCGCGCGGTAGCCCTGGACGGCCCGTTCCGGTGAGAGGCCGCAGGTGACCAGGCCGTCGACGATCTGCTCGACGAACCACAGGGAGTGGGCGGACATCAGGCTGTCCCCGGTCAGGACCTCGACGATCCACGGGCAGGCGGCGAGCGCCTCGTGGATGGCGGCCGCCGCGGTGACGACCCGTTCGCGCGGGTCGGCCGGCGGTTCGGTCGGTCGCAGTGTCCGCGCGGCGTAGTCGTCCAGCAGCAGGACGAGCAGCTCCTCCTTGTCGCGGACGTGGTGGTAGAGCGCCATCGGCGTGCTGCCGATGTCGGTGGCCAGGCGGCGCATGGTCAGCCGCTCGACGCCCTCCTCGTCCACGATCCGGCGCGCCGTGGTGACGACCTCCTCCCGGGTGATCCGGGGCGGCCGGCCGGTGGCCTTGCGCCGCGTGCCGGGCCGCGGGGCGGCGGGCGCCCCGGCGGGCTGCGGTCCGGTCGGCTGCGATCCGGCGGGCTGCGGGGCGGCGGGCGGCTGGGCGGAGGGCTGCTGCATGCCCCCATCATCACCCGGGGCTCGACAGTGGGGGTCGCCCGGGACTACTTTCTATACATGTACAAAAACTTACGAGGGCGCCCCGGCCGGGTGCTGGCGGCGGTGACGGTCGCCCAGTTCGTCTTCGCCCTGGACATGTCGGTGGTCAACGTCGCCCTGCCCGCGATCCGGGCCGACCTGGGATTCGCGCCGCTGGACCTCTCCTGGGTCGTGCACGTCTACGCGCTCACCTTCGGCGGGCTCCTGCTGCTCGGCGGCCGCGCCTGCGACCTGTACGGCCGGCGGCGACTGCTCCTGCTGGGCCTGGCCGTGTTCGGCCTCTGCTCGCTGGCGGGCGGACTGGCCCAGTCGCCCTGGCAGCTGGTCGCCGCCCGCGCCGGACAGGGCGCGGGCGCCGCGGCGGCGGCCCCGGCCGCGCTCGCGATGCTCACCACCACGTTCACCGAAGGCCCCCGCCGGGTGCGCGCGCTCGGCGTGTGGAGCGCGGCCAACGCCGCGGGCGGGGCACTGGGCGTGCTGGCGGGCGGACTGCTGACCGAGTACGCGAGCTGGCGCTGGGTCATGCTGGTCAACCTGCCGATCGTGGCGACGGCGCTCGCGCTGCTGCCGGCCGGTGGTCCCGCCGAGGAGGCGGGAGCGGCCCAGGCGCCGCCCGTACGGCGGGAGCGGCCGGACGTGCTCGGCGCCGTCCTCGCGACCGCCGGGGTCGGGCTGCTGGTGTTCGGTGTCGTCCGCACCGACGTCCGGGGGTGGGGCTCCCCGGCCACCCTGGGGACGCTCGCCGCCGCGCTCGCCCTGCTGACCGCCTTCGCCGTCACCGAGGCCAGGACCTCCGCACCGCTGCTCCGCCCGGGCCTGCTGCGCAGCCGCTGGGTGGCCGGTGCCAACGTCCTGGTGTTCCTGGCCGCCGCCGGGCAGTTCGCGGCCTTCTACTTCGTCTCGCTCTACCTCCAGCAGGTGCTGGGCCTGGGCGCCGCCGCCACCGGCCTCGCCTTCCTGCCCTTCTCGGCCGGACTGGTCGCGGGCACCGTGCTCGCCACGCGCGTCGTCGCGCGCCGCACTCCCCGGGCCGCCCTGGTGCCCGGGGCGGTGCTGGCCACCGCGGGCCTGGCCTGGTTCGCGCTGATCAGCCCGGACGGCGGCTTCCTCACCGACGTCCTCGGCCCGTCCCTGGTCACCAGCATCGGCACCGGGCTGGTCCTGGCCCCGGTCGCCGCCGCCGGGACCACCGGCGTGGCCGCCCACGAGGCCGGGACGGCCTCCGGCCTGCTCAACAGCTCCCGCCAGCTCGGCGGCTGCGTCGGCCTGGCCGCCCTGGCCACCGTCGCCGCCCACCGCTCCGGCGGCGCCACCGACCCGGCGGCCCTCAACTCCGGCTACGCCACCGGACTGGCCGTCACCGCCGGGCTCTTCGCCCTCGCCGCGCTGGTGGCGATCGGTGTGCTGCCCCGGCGGCGGCCGCAGGCGTCAGGGAGCCCCGCCCCGCTCACCCCCGCAGAGAACCGACTGGAAGGAACCCGCTCATGACGACCACCCCGCTCGCGGCCGTGGACCTGTTCGCCTCGGCCCTGCACATCCACCCCGACGGCGACGTCCGGGCGGCCGGGCGCCGGATGGCCGCCGGCGACGCCGGGGTCTGGCAGATCGCGACCTTCCACGTGGAGAGCGACGCCGACGTCCACGCCGATCACTGGGAGATGCACCCCGAGGCGGAGGAGGCGGTCTGCTGCCTGGCCGGCGCCGTGCGCCTCCACCTCCGCCCCGTCGAGCCCGGCGACGCCGAGTCCGTGGTGCGGCTGGCGGCGGGCACCGCCGCGATCGTGCCCCGGGGCCGCTGGCACCGGTTGGAGCTCGACGCCCCCAGCGACCTGATGTCGATCACCCTTCGCAGCGGCACCCGGCTGGAGCCGCGCACGGAAGCCGGCTGACCCGCGCCGAAGACCGTGGGGCGGGGCGGGCGGGGCGGGCAGGGCGGCCCGGAGCCGGTCGGGCCGCCCGCCCGCCGTCAACGCCCCTCGTCACTCCGGACGTCGGCACCCTGCGGAGCGGCCGATCCGGCGATCCGCCCCAGCAGGGTGGCGAGCTCCCCGGGCATGGACAGGAACGGGGCGTGGCTGCTGGGCAGCCGGTGGACGGTGTCGGCGCGGGCGGCGAGCTCGCGCTGCCGTGACGGTTCGAGGGCCCGGTCGTGCTCGCACACGATGTAGCTGGACGGCACGGTGCGCCAGCCCGCCGTGGTCACCGGCTGGGTGAAGGACCGGACGCTCTGCGGGGTCAGCCGGGCCAGGGCGCGGTCGGCCTCGGCGGCGGGCACGTCGGTGTAGTGCAGGCGGCGGGCGTCGGCGTTCGGCGGGGTGCGGCCCGTGTCGTCCTCCGGAACGGGAGCCCCGAGGAAGGAGAACACGCTTTCGCCGACGTCCAGTTGGAAGGCGGCGAGGTAGACCGCCCGCACCACGTTGGCGGCGCCCGCGATGGCTTCGGTGGTGGGGGCGCCGCCGTAGGAGTGGGCGACCGTCACCACCGGGCCGTCGATCCGCCGCAGGCGGTCGCGGATCGCGTCGGCGTCCTCCAGCAGGCCCGCCGGGCGGGCGGCGTCGGGGTGGGAGCCGTCGCGGTGGGCGGCATCGGGGTGGGCGGAGCTGGGCAGGTCCACGGTGTGGGTGCGCCACCCGTCGGCGGCGAGGGCGGTGCGCACCGCGTCCCAGCACCAGGCGCCGTGCCAGGCGCCGTGGACCAGGAGGAAGGCGGGGCGGTCGGGGCCGGCGGTCATCTGCGGTGGTCCTCCGTCGTACGGGGCGCGGGCAGTGGGCCTTCCGAGTATCCAGCGGGAACGTGACGGCCGTGTGACGCCGGGCGTGTCGCCCGCCGGCCC
Source organism: Kitasatospora sp. NPDC127067 (assembly GCF_042724755.1). NCBI lineage: Bacteria > Bacillati > Actinomycetota > Actinomycetes > Kitasatosporales > Streptomycetaceae > Kitasatospora > Kitasatospora sp. NPDC127067. The sequence continues at coordinate 28,832 of NZ_JBHXEM010000018.1, forward strand.
GGGGTCGTCGCGGACCGCGGCCGGCCGCCCGCCACCCGTCGTCGTCAATTCGGCTTCCGGAGTGTCACCTTGACGGGTGAGACGCTGCTGCCGGGTGACGGGGGCGGGGGACAGGGCCCGTCCCACCGCCGCCGTGCCGCCCCGGTCCGCCCGGGACGGCACTCGCGCACCGTCACCCGAGGGCGCCCCCGGCCGGATCCGGCGGATCCCGTCCGATCGGTCGCCTACCCTACGAACCGACCGGCCGTCCCGGCCGTGGCCGTTCCAGAAGGAGTCCTGTGTCGTCCTGCGACCCCCAACACGCTCCCGTCGGCGATGTGAGCGCAGCGCTCATGGTGATCGACTCCCGGCTCAGGTCCGTCTACGAAGGCAAGTCCGGGACGGGCCCCGAGCACCAGCGGATGGTCGAGCAGCTCACCGCGTCCTTCGGCCCCGACGAGGCCGAGGCGCTGGTGGAAGGCGCCTGCACGCTCGTCTACATGTACATGAACTGGCTGCGCTCGGCCTTCGAGAAGCACGAGGAGGACGTGCTCGAACACGCGATCCCCAGCCTGGTGGCCACCATGCGCATGATGCCGAGGACCTTCAGCCCGGAGGTGATCCCCACCATGGCCGGCCTGCTGATCGCCGCCGGCACCGGGCTGAGCCCCAACCTGTGGCGCGCCCAGTACGGACCGTGGACCAAGGAGGAGATGAACCCCCTGGAGGCGACGGCCGTCCTGCTCGCGGAGTACATCAACCGGATCTCCGGCAACGGCGACGACTTCGCCACCAAGCTGGTCACCGACGCGCTGTCCCAACTGGATTAGGGCCGCCGGGCCCGCTCCCGAACGCGCCAGTGGCGCCGCCCTCGACGGGGCGGCGCCACTGGCGTTCAGCGGGGTCCGGGTGGGCGTCAGCCGTGCCGGCCCGGTCGGCGGTAGGCGACGAAGCAGAGGGTGCCGCCGCCGAGGAGGGCGATGGCGCCGAGTGCTGCGACGAGGGTGTCGGGGGAGGAGCCGCCGGTGTGCGGCAGTTCGCCGCTCTCCGACGGGCTCGGGACGTGGGTGTGGGTGTGCGTGTGGGTGGCGGTGGCCGTCGGGCTCGGCGAGTGGGACGGCGAGTGGGACGGCGACGAACTCGGGCTCGGGCTCGGCGACGGCGTGGGCGAGGAGGTCGGCGAGGGCGAGGAGGTCGGCGAGGAGGTCGGCGAGGGCGAGGAGGTCGGCGAGGGCGACGGCGAGGGGGAGGTGGTCTGGAGGATCACGCCCATGTCGAGGTCGAGGTCGCGCTGTCCGCCGCTGAGGGTGACGGTCTGGGTGAGGCCGGTGGCCGGGTCGGCGTCCGAGTCCTTGGCCGGGTCGGTGCCGGCGTGCTGCTTGGTGACGGTGGCGCCCTTGGGCAGGGTGGCCAGGTCGAACCGGACCGCGTAGCTGCCGTCCGGCAGGTTGTCGAACAGGTAGTGGCCGGTGGCGTCGGTCACCGCGGTGACCGGCTTGCCGTCCTTGTCCCGCACCGGCTGGCCGTTGCCGTCCAGCAGGTGCACGGTGACCCCGGCGATCCCGGTGTCACCGGGCTTCTGGACGCCGGAGCCGTCCTTGTCCTGCCAGACGAAGTCGCCCAGCGCGTTGTTGGAGGGTGTGACCCGCTTGACCGCGACGCCGACCTTGGCGGGCTCGGCCGGCAGCAGCTGGCGGCCGGCCGCGTCGGTGGCGGTGTACGCGAAGCTGTTCCAGGCGTACTCGCCCTCCGGCGCGTCGTAGGAGGCGACCATCGGCCAGGTCAGGGTGAAGGACTCGCCGGAGGCCATGGTGCCGGGGCGGTGGATGCGGAACCAGGTGGCCGTCCCGGGGCCGGGGAAGGTGGTGCTCCAGACCGCCGCGCTGTTGCAGCCGGTGCGGTTGACGACGACGGGCTCCACGCAGGGGTTGGGGTCGGTGGTGTACTCGATCAGCACGGTCGGGTCGCTGCTGGTGATCGGCTGGCTGAGCGACGGGGTCCAGGCGCTGCCGCGCGGGGCGTCCTGGGTGAGCACGTAGTTGTCGCCCGGGGTGGGGAGCCTGTCGTAGGCGATGAAGTCGGTGACCGGGTCGGGGGAGTCGTTGCGCACGGTCATCCGGTAGGAGATCTGGCCGCCGGGGGTGGCGGTGCCGATGCTCACGTAGTCGGAGTCCAGGTCGCCCTTGACCTCCTTGTACGAGCGCAGCACCGACGGCGCGTCCACCCGGATCTGCGAGGAGGCGTGGCAGAGCAGTTCGGTGGTGTTGCCGTTGCCGTTGAGGTCGAGCACGTCCGGGGTGCTGCCGCTGTCGGAGCCGGAGAACATGCAGGCGACGGGGGCGGTGGGCTGGTCCACGGTGACGTAGACGTCGTTGGTGAGGTCACCGGAGCGGATGCTGTTGGCGACCTGGACGTCGAAGAGCATCCGGTAGGCCAGCTGGTCGTGCAGGTACGTCATGTCCGGCGCGCCGGCCGGCCACTCCATCCGCAGGATCTGCCGGCCGTCCGGGCCGGGGGTCACGGTGATCGACGAAGGGGCCTTGGCGTCCGGGTAGTTGGGGTCGGGCCGGGCCGAGCTGTCGATGTAGACGACGCCGGCCGGCAGCACGTCGTAGAGCACCAGCGGCCGGTCCAGGTCGCGGGCGCTGCGGTTGTACGGGATGACCTGGAAGGTCGCCCGGCCGCCGGGGGCGGACAGCTCGCCGGCGACGGTGGTCTTGGCCGCGCCGAGGTTGGTGGCCTGGGTGATGGTGGTCTGCGCGCAGGCGTTGGCCGAGGCGTTGTTGGTGCCGTCGGTGGCGGTGGTGTCCACGCAGTTGGTCAGCGGCTCGGGGGCCTGGCGTCCGTCGTGGCCGGGGGTGGCGACCTGGGTGACCAGCTGCACCGCGTTGCCCGGGCTCCAGCCGGTGGGGATCGGGCCGTTCCAGGTGAACCGGAGGCCGTCCAGCCAGCGCCCGGCCGGGATGCCGAGCACGTCGTTGGCCGGGTCGCCCGCGCCCGGTTCGAAGGTGATCCGGCGGGTGTCGGAGCCGTTGAACGGGGTGCCCGGGGTGAAGGTCTGCCAGGTGGGGTCGCCGTTGAGGCGGTACTGCAGGGTCAGCAGGATGCTGGTGGGGTTCCACGGCTCCAGCTGGAGGGACTGCGGGAAGATCCAGTTGTAGATGCCGTCGGTGCTGCCGGCCCCGGGGTCGGTGACGGTGAGGCTGGTGGCCGGTCCGGCGGTGTTGGTGGCCGACAGGCTGAAGGAGTTGAGGTCGCCGTTGACGGTGGTGTCGCGCCAGACCTTGCTGGCGGTCACCACCACGCCGGTGGCCGGCGGCTGGAACGGGCTGGTGGTGGCGTTCGCGGTGTCGAGCTGGCGCTCCGGGTCCGGCCCGATCGGGTCGCCGTGCAGGGCCACGAGGTTCTCGGAGGTCGTTCCGTCCGGGAAGGAGGCCTCCGGGTAGTTGACGACCAGGACGCCGGGGATGCGGCAGCCGCCGCGCCCGTTGCCGGAGACGAACGGGCCGATGTCGTAGCCCCAGGTGTTCGGGCCGGGTGACACCGGCGACCAGCCCGGCGAGCGGCCGGTGTCCACCACCGCGCCGGGCGGCAGGGTGTCCAGCAGCCGGCTGGTGTCCAGGTCGACGTTGGGCACGTTGTCGGTGGCGCAGGCGCTGAACTGGTAGGTGACGGTGCGTCCGTCACTGCTGGAGGTCTGGACGCCCTTGGTCACCGTGTACTGCGGCTGCACCTGGACGGCGGTGTCGGCGGTGGCGGTCTGCGAGGGCTCGCCGTTGGCCGACATGGTGGCCGAGTTGGTGGAGGTGGCGCCGTTCGGGGTGGTGAAGTTCGGGTACTTCATCGTCACCGTGACGGTGGCGGTGGTGCCCGGACTCAGGTCCTTCAGCCGGATGTCCATCGTGCCGCCCATCGCGCCCGCGGCGGGCACGGTGGAGGCGGCGACGTCCACCGAGGACGGGTCCGGCGTCCAGCCGAGGAACTGCATGTTCGAGGGCAGGGTGTCGAGGATGTTCCCGCCCGTGCACTCGGTGATGGAGCAGGTGTAGCGCAGGGTGTAGGTGACGTTCTCCCCCGGGGAGACGGTCGCCTTGTCGACGCTCTTGGTGAAGGAGATCGCGGCCTGGGCCGGTGGGGCCAGCACGCTGCTGCTCAGCAGTGAGCCCGCCACCAGCGCCAGGACCGAGACGATCCGTCCGGTCCGGTGTGGAATACGCATAGCGCGCAGTCCAGCCGATCGCCGTGCCGGGCCGGTCGGCGACACGAGGGGCGGTCGCGGCGATTCACCTGCTCGGCGGTCGCCCGCCCGGCCGCACCGCGGTCGCCGGAACGGGCGGCGGGGCCGATCATGGGGCGGGCCGCGGGCGGCCGGCCCGACGGGGAGCCGTCCGGGGAGTGCCCGGACCGGCCGGCCCGACGGAGCGCCCGCCCGACGGAGCGCGCGGCGGGCGGGGCCGGTCAGCCGAACATCACGCCGGTCTCCCGGGCCAGGGTGTCCAGGCCGTAGCGGGTCACGTGCTCGGCGTTGTCCGGGTCGATGGTGCGGACGCCCTCGGCGGCGAGCCGCTCGTTGATCTCGTCCAGGTGCTGCTGGACGACCTGCTTCTCCGCGTCGGTGGTGCGGCCCTTGTGCGGCCGCCCGGCGTGTTCCAGGCTGGCGTAGTTGACCCGCTCCTTGCTGCCGGTGAGGGCCGTCGCGGAGGCGGCGGCCCGGGCGGCCGGCCTGGCGCCGCGCAGCACCTCGGCCATCGGCGCGGCCGAGGCCAGCCGGTTGAAGGTCTCGGCCTCCATCACCACCGTCTGCGGCTCCGCCCGGTCCGGGTGGTGCAGCTCGATCGTGACCAGGTCGAGCGTCAGCTCCCGCACCTCGCCCAACTCCCCGGCGAGCGCGTCGATCTCTACCGGACCGTCCGTCAGGTCGGGGTGCTGGAGCACCACCACCCGCACCAGGTCGCGGTCGTTCTCCGCGTGCCGGCCGGTCAGGTCCGAGAACCGGATGATCTTCTGGCCCATTGTCTCCCTCTCTGCCCCTGTGATCAGCCGAGAGCCTACGCCGGGATGATCATCGATGTGCACAAGCGGCCGGGCCCGGGGGATCACCCCCGGGCCCGGCCTTACCTGTCCTGCATCAGTGGATCGTCGGAGAGTCCTCCTCCCGGTTCAGTACCGCGGGTTCACGCGGTAGATCGGACGGTCCGGCACCCCCCACCAGCTGGAGTCCCAGATCCCGAAGGTGAAGATCACGCCGTGGCTGCCGCGCTTGTTGGCGGCCTTGATGAACTTCTTGCCGATGCTCTTCATCAGGTAGGACAGCGCCCACAGGACGTAGCCGGCGGCCCGGGCGACGATGTGCGGGAGCCTGCGCAGGATCTTCGAGATGCCCTGGGCGATCTTGCCGGAGACGTAGAGCAGGGTGCCGATGGTGTTGCCCTCGGCCCGGCTGAAGTAGGCGGTCCACTTCTTGCGCCAGTTCAGACCGGTCAGGTCGTCCATGGTGATCGGGTCGACCGGGTAGCCGTAGGCGTTCGGCGAGCCCTCCAGGACCGGGTCGGTCTGCAGGAAGCGGCCGGTGGTCGAGTCGTACAGGCGCACGCCCATCAGGGTGAGGCCGGAGAGGCTGTCCGCCTCTCGCTGCGCCCCGCCGAGCCAGCCGTACGCGGTCGAGCCGGTGGCGTCGACGGTGTTGCCGTACTCGTCGTAGTGGTAGACCGCGAGGTCCTCCTGGCCGTCCGGGGACATCTGGACGGAGACGTCGCCGTGCAGGTTGGTCAGCAGCAGGACCGCGCCGCCGTCGGTGCCGGTGGCGGCCGTGAGCCGGCCGGTCAGGTCCAGGACGTTGCGGGTCAGCCTGCCGGCCGCGTCCTTGGACCAGGTCGGGCTGTCGTTGCCGCCGTCGAAGTGCTTGGTGTCCTGGGCGGTGACGGTCCAGGTGCCGTCGGTGCCCTTGGTTTCCGTGGTGCCGACCGCGAGGCGGCCGGAGGCGTCCAGGTCCCAGGTCCTGCGGGTGTCGCCGAGGGTCTCGGTGCGGACCAGGTCGTTGGTGTAGTAGCCGACCTGGGTGCCCTTCGGCAGGGCGGTGGTGCGGCCGAAGGCGTCGTACACGTAGCCGGTGTCGGTGAGGCGGTCGGCGGTGTCGTAGCCGTGGTTCTCGGCCTGGGTGACGGCGTCGGCGGTGGCCGGGTCGCAGTCGTCGGTGACGCTGGTGCGGTTGGTCCGGTTGCTGCTCCTGTCGAACGCGTAGGTCCGGGTGGAGCAGGCCAGGCCGGTGCTGTCGGCGGCCTTGGTGAGGCGGCCGGTGGCGTCGTAGGTGTAGCCGCTGGTGGTGCTGTTGCCGTCGGACTGGGTGCGGCCGGCCTGCTGTCCGTGGACGGTGTAGTCGGCGGTGTCGGCCAGCAGGACGGTGCCGGCCTGGTTGGTGTAGGTCTTGCCGGTCTGGATGCCCCGGCTGTCGTAGCTGCTGGTGAGGGTGTTGCCGCCGGGCATGGTCTGCGAGACCAGCCGGCCCTCGACGTCGTAGCCGGCGGTGAAGGTACCGGCCACCGAGTCGGTGAGCGAGGTGGGCAGGCCGCGCGGGTCCTTGGCGGTGTCGTAGCCGTAGGTCACGGTGGACGGCACCGAGTCGGACTTCTTCACCGGGCGGTCGAGCCTGTCGTACTCGGTGGTGGTGACGTTGCCGGCGCCGTCGTCGTAGGAGACCTGGCGGCCGAGCCTGTCGTAGCCCTGGGTGATGGTGGCCCTGCCGTTGTTGAGGGAGGTCAGCTCGCCGTTGGCGGGGTCGTAGCCGAGCACGGTGTCGGCGACCGCGGTGCCGGTGCCGCCGGTGACCGAGATCTTCACCCGGCGGCCGGCCGCGTCGTAGCTGCGGGTGGTGGTGCGGGTGACGCCGTTGGCGTCGACGGCCCGGGTGGGGCGTTGACCGGATCATGCCCTTGCGAGGGCGTTCCGGCCGAAGGAATGATCAGCCCCGGGCCGACCGGGCATACGGAACCGTCCACGGGGATCAGGGGTCGATAAGTGCTGGAACTGCTGGGGCTGGATGCCACTGCGGAAGCCGTCTACCGGGAAATGCTCGCCGACCCCGAGGGCGGGGTCGCGGAACTCTGCGAGCGGCTCGGCCTCCCCGAGGCCGCCGTGCGCGCGGCCCTCGACCGGCTCGCCGACCTCACCCTGCTGCGCGCCTCCCGGGAACGGCCCGGCACCCTGCGGCCGGTCAGCCCGGAGCGCGGACTGGAGATCCTGCTGCGCCGTCAGGAGGAGGAACTCGCGCGCCGGCAGCAGGAGGTCGCCGCCTCCAAGGCCGCCGTCGCGCGCGCCCTGGGGGAGTACGCGAAGGTACGGGCCGACAACCCGGTGGGCGACCGCGAGCGGCTGCTCGGCCTGGACGCCATCCAGGACAATCTGGAGGTGCTGACCTCCCGGCTGACCAGCGAGGTCCTGGCGGTGATGCCCGGCGGCGCCCAGTCCGCGGCCAGCCTGGCCGCGTCCCGGCCGCTGGACGAGGACGCCCTGCGGCGCGGGGTCAGCCTGCGCACCATCTACCAGGACAGCATCCACGACGCCCCGGAGACCCTCGACTACGTCCGCTGGATGGCCGGCCTCGGCGGCGAGGTGCGGACCGCGCCGGTGCTGCCGCCGCGGATGCTGGTCTTCGACCGGAGCACGGCCGTGGTGCCGATCGACCCGGAGAACACCCGGGCCGGCGCGCTGTGCACCAGCGAGCCGGGGATCGTCGCGTCCCTGGTCGCCCTGTTCGAACAGACCTGGGAGACCGCCGTCCCGATCGCCGACGACCGGGACGGGGTGGCCCCGCTGAGCCTGACCGCCGGGGAGCGCGAACTGCTGCGGCTGCTGTCCACCGGGCTCACGGACGACGCGGCGGCCAAGCGGCTCGGCGTCTCGGTGCGGACCGTCCGGCGGCAGATGGCCGCCCTGATGGAGCGCCTCGACGCGGCGAGCCGCTTCGAGGCCGGGCTGAAGACCGCCCGGCGCGGCTGGTTGTAGCCGCCGTCCGGTCGGGCGGGACCGCCGCGGGCCGGTCACGGGGGCGTCGGCGCCGTGGTGGCGCGCCGGTCCGGTACGGGCGCGGGCGTGGGCTCGGGCGCGGGCGGCTCCGGTGCCGGCCAACCCCTGGAACTGACCGGACGGACACCGCCGGTGCGCCCGCCCTCCCGGCGGGCGCGTCGCGGCGGCCGGTTCCGGGATTCGCCGACGGGCCGTCCGGGTACGCCGTACGCTCGGGGCGCCGGCGGTCGGCCGCCGCCCGGGGCCCGGAGGAGGACGGCGTGGACACGGCTGCGGAACGCACGTCCCCGGGCGGGCACCGGACCGACCCGGTGCTCGCCGACCGCGTCACCGAGGCGCTCCTGCTGGCCGGCCTGCCCGTCGGGTACGGCGGACACGGGCCCGGCGTCCACCTGCGTCCGGCCCGGCCGCACGACGACTCCGACGACTGCGCCGGACTGATCGCCCTGCACTGGGAGCCCGGCCCCCGGCTGGCGGCCGCCGCGGCCATGGAACAGCCCCAGCAGCCGGCGTTCGCCGCCCGACGGGTCGTCGGCAGCACCATGCGGAACGCGCTCGCCGAGTTCCTGCCGGCCTTCGGCATCGAGGTCGTGGCCGGCCGGCTCGACGGGGAGACCAGGGTCGGCCGGGCCGACGGACCCGCTCCGGCCACCGGCCAGGACGCCGCCGCCCCGGCCCCGGCCGGCTCCCGCCCGCAGGACCTCGGCATCGGCGCGGACGTCGTCGCCGCGGTGCGCCGCACCGCCGGGCTCGCCGGCCTGCCGGTCGCCGACCACCTCCACGCGCCCGGCATCACCCTCACGCCGTGCCCGGCCGTCGAGGACGGGGACGACACCACCGGCGTCGCCGACCTCCGCTGGAACCCCTCCCGCCGGCTGTCCGCCGCCGCCGACGGCGACACCCCCGCCGCGGAGCGGGCCGCCCGGGCCCGCACCGCCGTCCAGGACGCGATGCGGCACGCCTTCGGCGCCGTCCTCGGCGCCTGCGGCCTCGACCTCCAGTGGCGCCGCCCGGCCGCGTTCCCGTACCAGCTGCGCGCATACGGGCTCGTCGACGAACTGCCGGTACGGCGCTGACACCTGCCGGGCCCCGGAGGGTCGGCCTGCTGGTGCGGATCCCCGGGCGGTGTAGGGGAGTCGGCGTGCGGAGACACCGACCGATCGCTGCGGCAGGATGGTTGAAGGGGTGGGCGCCGCTCTACGGGACTTCGGCCCCCTCCCGCAGATCGCTTGCGGCGTGCGGGAGTTGCACCGCGGGGCGGCGCAGTGGGGTGCGGAGGCGGTGGGCCAGGGCGGCGGCGGCCACGCAGAGGGCCAGTGCGGTCCAGAGCAGCGGGGGATTCTGCAGGCCCAGGCCGATGACGGCCGGCCCGACCGCGTAGGACACCGTCCAGGTCAGCTGGAACAGGGACATGTACGGGCCTTCGTCGCCCTTGGGGGCCATGGCGACCGCCGCCGCGGCCGCGGTGGGCTTCGAGGCCAGTTCGGCCAGGGCCAGGACCGCCGCCACCAGGACGGCGAGCGGGCCCTGGAGGGCGTGCGGGGCGGTGGAGACGGCCGCGGTCAGGGCGATGGCGACGGCCACCGCGCCGATCGACAGGCGCAGGACCCGCGAGCGGCTCCAGCCGGAGAGCCGGCGGCTGATCCGCATCTGCAGGGTGGTGGCGGTGGCGTAGCGGACGGCGACCACGACGGTCGGCCACCAGGCGGCCTGGTGGAGGCTCTCCACCAGGTAGACGGGGAAGGCGACCGTCGGGATCAGCCAGGCCGCCGACAGCAGTGTCTGGGACGCGACCAGGGACATGAAGGGCCGGTCGCGCAGCGCCGCCCGGGTGTTCGACCTGGCTGCCCTGCGCGCGGGCCGCCCGGCGGCCGGCACGGCGACCCCGAGCAGGAGGACGGCCGCGAGCAGGGAGCTCGCGCTGTTCAGGGCGAGCGCGACCTGCAGGCCGTGTCCGCCGGCGAGCGCCATCAGGGCGGTCGCCCCCAGCGTGCCGACCCCCAGCGAGGTGGTCTTGAGCACGGTGACCGCGGAGAACCACTCGGTGAGCTCCGCCGGCTTCGCGAACCGCGCCACCAGCGTGGGCCAGGCGGCCCCGTAGAGGCGGTCGGCAGCCGTCACGAGGAAACTCACGGCGGCCACGGCGGGCAGGTTCCCGGCGGCGAAGAACAGGCCGTACCCGAGCGCGGTCAGGACGTTGCTGACGAGCAGACAGGACTTGGGCCCCGCCGCCTGGACGAGCCGCCCGCAGAGCGGCACGACGGCGAAGGACGCGATCGACCCGACCGTCACGGCGGTGCCCGCCGCGGCCGCCGGGAAGTGCTGGACGGTGACGAAGAACAGCAGCGACAGCGGCAGGAAGACGCCGGAGCCGAACGTGTCGATCGCCACCGAGAGGAACAGCCGCCGCTGCCGACGGAACCGCCCGGCCCCTGTCACGCCACCCCCACCCTCGAACCCCCGGTCACCCCTGCCCCGATCGGATCCCCCGATCGCGGTCGCGACTACCGCGTGTCGCGCAGCTTGAGAATGTACGTCGCGGTCAGCGCGACCGCACGGTCCTCGTCCCGGGTCAGCTCCGCGAGGGCGCGCGACGTCGTGCTCCCCGGGACGTCCGCGAGCGCCTGGGCCAGCCTCCGGCGGGCGTCCGGTCCGACGCCGTCGAGGGCGAGCCGGTCGACCAGCCCGGTGGCGATCCGGTCCGCCAGCGCGGGGTCGTCCGCCAGCGCGCCCAGGGTGTCGGCCGCGTCGGCGTCGTTCGCCGCCTCGACGATCATGTCGATGAGCGTCGGGACCGCGTCGGCGACGCCACGGGCGCCGAGCGCCAGCGCCGCGTACCTGCGGACCACGACGTCGGGGCCGCCGAGGGCGTCCCGCAGCAGCGCGGTCGCGGTGCCGTCCGGCAGCTCGGCGAGGGACCGCACGGCACGTTCGCGCACCTCGGCCGCGGGCGAGCCCAGACCCTGCGCGAGCAGGGCCGCCCCGGCGCCGCCGGCCTGCGCCAGCGCCCAGCGGAGGGCCCCGGCGACGTTCGGGTCCGACTCGCCGAGCACGGCCTCGACCAGCGCCTCCACCGGCACCGCGACGTCCTCGCCCGCGGACAGCGCGGCGCGCTGCCGCGCCCCCGGGCTCTTCGACTCCAGGGCCTGGAGCAGCGCGACGACCTGGAGCACCTCCTCCCAGCCGGCCGGTTCCGCGGCGTCGATCCGCCGCAGCCGGGTGAGCAACTCGGTCTCCGCCGCGATGCGTTCGCGCGTGCGGCGGATGAGGTCGTCGACGAGTTCGGCGGGCGCGAAACCGGGGTCGTCGAGGGCCCGCCCGACGTCGCGCAGCGACAGGCCCAGCGACCGCAGGCTCTCGATGTGGAAGATCCGCCGGATGTCCTCGTCGGCGTACCGGCGGTAGCCGGAGCCGGTACGGTCCGTCGGCCGCACCAGCCCGAGCGCCTCGTAGTGCCTGAGCATGCGGGCGCTGACCCCGGAGCGCCGTGCGACGTCGCCGATCAACACTGCCTACCGTCCCTCCCGGCGGCCCTCGCCGAGGACCGCCGTGCGCTTCGCCTCCTCGATCGCGAACTCGAATCCGGCGTCCGGGTCGCGCCACAGCCGCTCCGTGGCGAGCGCGTGGGCCCGCACCCGGGGGTCGGGGTCCGCCGTCGCGGCGTCCAGTGCCGGCAGCATCGCCTCCCCGAGCGCGATCAGCGCCCGGCTGAGGCTCAACCGCGTCTCGCGTCCGCCGCGTCCGAGCTGAGCGGCCAAGACTACGGCCAACTCGCGTTCCCCACCCTCGGGCACGAGCACGACCGCGGCCCGCCAGGCGCTGCGGGCCACCTCCTCGTCGGTGTCGGCCAGCAGCGCCGGCGTGATCGCCGGCCAGGCCCGCCGGTCCCCGATCTTGGAGAGGGTGTGCAGGGCCTGGCTCCGCGCCTGGGCACCGTCCGCGCGCACCTCGTCGAGCAGCAGCGGGACCGTCACCGCGGCCTCGTGCCGGGTGAGCGCCCAGGTGAGCATCTCGCGCACGGTGAACTCGGGCTCGACCGCGCACCGTTCGACGAGCCCGCCGACGAACCGCGGGTGCGGGTCGCTGCCGACGGCCATCGCCGCCCGCAGCCGGACCGACGAGTCGTCGTGCGCCAGACCCCGCAGGGCCCGCAGGGTGTTCGTGTCCTCTTCCGCCCCGACCATCAGGACCACCTCCTCGGCAGCAGTGAAGACCTTGTCACCGTGTCAAGGTCAAACGGCCGGGAGGCGGGACGCGCCGCGGGTTCGTCCCCGATCACCCGGGCCGGGTGATCCGGCCCCGGGGCAGCCGCCCACCGGCGGGGTTATTCTGCGGCTGATGGGCGGATCGGAGAGTGCGCGGCGACGACGGCCCGGCGTGGTGGGACGACTGCTGAGGACGGTCAGGGCGGATCCCTCCCACATGCCCGAGCGGCTGGCGGCCTTCGTGGTCGACTACCTGGGCCCCCAGGCGGCCGAGACGGCCGCGGCGCTGCGCGGACCCGGGCAGGAGGGGACGGCCCGGCAGGATCCCACCGAGCAGATCATCGATCGGGGCGTGCGCCGGACCGTGGTGGAGGGCTCGTTCCTCGGGGGCCCGTTCCTGCTCCTGCTCCCGGTCGCGTTCGTCGCCGCGCTGCTCGCCCAGCTGCGCATGGTGCTGGAGCTCGCGGCCCTGGCCGGCCACGACCCCTGCGGTGACGATGCGGCGGCACAGATCCTGGTGGTGCAGGGGGTCCATCCGACGGTGGAGCAGGCGCAGGAGGCCCTGCGGAAGGCGGCGCGGGCCGGAACCGGGGGGCGGGACAAGGCCTCCTGGCCGTCCGTCGTCCGCCGCCAGGCCTATCTGATCGGCCTGTTGACCCCCGAGGACCCGGCGCGCTCGGCCGTGCGCAAGTGGCTCGGCTGGGCCGGCCTGGGCGTGCTGCTCCTGGTCGGAACCGTGGTGCCGTTCGTGTGGGTGCCCGCCTGCGGACAGATGTACTGCCGCGCCACCGGCGAGCTCGCCGACCGGGCCCTCCTCCGGTTCGGGCTGACGGCGTCCACGGCGGCCCAGGCGAGGAGGACCTCGTCGATCCTGCGCCCGGGCATGCTCCTGGTGGCGCTGCGGACCGTGCTGGCGTGCCTGGCGACCGCGGGCGCGGTGCTGTTCGTGCTGCTCACCGGGGCCCGGGTCGCCGGCCACGCGTGGCTCGCGGTGTTCCTTCTGCTGCTCGGGGCGAGTGCGGTGGCCGTCGGCTGGCGCTGGTTCCGTGCCCGGAGGCACCGGCGCACCAGGGCGGGGTAGGCGCGGTCCGGCCGCCGCGGGTGCGGCACGAGGTCAGAGCAGGTCCAGTTCGCGCGCCCGGCGTACGGCCCGGTTGCGCCCGGTGACGGAGAGCTTCCGGTTGATGCTCTTGAGGTGCGTCTTGACGGTGTTCACCGAGAGGAACAGCCCGGCGGCGATCTCCTCCGTGGACAGCATCTGTGCCGCCAGTCTCAGGACGTCCAGTTCGCGGTCGCTCAGCGGTTCGACCAGGGCGTCGGTCGCGGCGGCGTCCCCGGACGCCCCGGCCGGGAGGCCGGGCAGGAGGTCGGCGGGCAGCCAGCCGTGGGAGTCCGCCAGCTCGGGCCGGGTGTGCAGCAGGTGCCGCAGCCACGGCCCGGCGTCCCGGAACGGCCGGCGCAGCCGCTCCGGCCGGGCGACCGCGAGGGCGCGGGCGAGCAGGCGCTGGGCCGCGGCCTCGTCGCCGAGGGCGAAGGCCGCCTGGGACCGGGCCAGCAGGACCCGTACGGTGATCGCGGGCCCGTGGCCGTCGCGCTCCGGGACCGCCTCCAGGATCCGCAGGGCGCCTCGGTTCTCCCCGGCGGCGAGGTGCGCCCGGGCGGTGGCGACGGCGTGTTCCGGGCCGTCCGCGCCACTGCGCTCCAGCGCCTCCAGCGCGGCGGCCGGGTCCCCTTCGGCGAGGTGCCCGGCCGAGACGGCCACGGCCACGGCCTCCCGCACCCAGGGCGGCGGGGGGTCGGTGGCGGGACCGCTGTCCGCGAGCCCGCCGAGGAGGTCGAGGGCCGCGCGGGGGCGGCCCTCGGCCAGCAGCGTCCTCGCCCGGACGATGGCGATTCCCGCGGTGACGGCCGGGTCGTGGTCGGCCGCGGCCGACCGGGCGGCCCGGTCGATCGCCGCCCGCGCGGTGGGCAGGTCGTCGCGGTCGACGGCGAGCGCGGCCAGCACGAGCTGGCCGGCCCCCGTGCGGGATTCCGGGGACAGCCCGGAGCGTTCGGCCTCGGCCCCCGCCTTCCGCAGGTGGGCCTCCGCCGGCCCCGGCCTGCCCCGCAGCACGTCGATCAGGGCGAGTCGGGTGAGCGATTCGTGGCGCGGACAGGCCGTGGTGGGGTCGTCGGCCGCCGCGGCGGCGGCGGACAGGGCCGCGACGGCGGCGTCGAGGCTGCCCTTCCAGAGCAGCGCGGATCCGAGGTCGGTCAGCCGGAGCGCGGGAAGTTCCGGGTGCTCGCCGAGCAGCCCCGGCGGGACGTCCTCCTCCAGGCGCGCGGCCTGGACGGCGGCGGCCCGGGCCATGTCGGCCGAGCCGAGCAGTCGGCCCGCCAGCACCCGGAGGTGGGCCGCGCTGAGCAGGGCCGTCGGAACGTCCTCGGCGCCGCGTTCGGACAGCAGCGTCTCGGCGCGCCGGAGGTGGTCGAGTCCGCGGTCCACGTCGTGGCGGGCGAGGTCGCGGGCCGCCCGGACCAGTTCCGGGGCGGGCCCCCGGGCGTCGGGCGCCATGTCGGCGAACAGGCGGTCGAGCCGGTCCGCGTCGCGGCCGGTGAACAGCCGTCCGATGGCCAGCCGGTCGACGACCTGCGTCGCGGCGAACTCCCAGTCACCGGCCGCGGCGGCGTGCACCAGCCCGTCGGTCAGGTGCCCGGCCGCGGTGAGCCAGCGGGCCGCCCTGCGGTGGAGCGCCCGGTCCAGCCCCGGGCTGCGTGCCGCCAGCTGGACGCGCAGGATCTCGGCGAACAACGGGTGGCAGCGGTACCAGGAGTGGCCGACGGGTTCGACGAAGGTGTCGGCGCGCGCGAGGTCGGCGAGGATCCGCGCGCCGTCCGGCCGGCCGGTCAGGGCGTCGGCCAGCTCGGGGTGGATCTGCTCCAGGACGCTCGTGCGCAGGAGGAGGTCCTGGGTCTCGGCGGGCTGGGTGTCGAGGACCTCGGCGAGCAGGAAGTCCGCGACCGTGCTGCGGCAGGCCTCGAACTCCCTCAGGTACGCCTCGGGGTCGGCGGCGCCCTGGGCGGCGAGGGCGGACAGTCGCAGACCGGCGGCCCAGCCACCGGTCCGCTCGGTCAGCGTCCGGACGGTTCCGGCGGAGAGGGCGAGGCCGTGCCGCCGCATCAGCGCGGCGGTCTCCCGCGGGCGGAAGGCCAGGTCGGCGGCCCGGATCTCGGTGGCGCAGCCGGAGGCGCGGTAGCGGTGGAGCGGCAGGCGCGGCTCCGTGCGGCCGATCAGGACCAGCCGCAGCCCCTGGCCCGCGTGGCCGAGCAGGAAGTGGAGTCCGGACGCCACCTCGGCGGACGACACGTGTTCGAACTCGTCGAGGACGAGGACCACGGGAGCCTCGCGGCGGCTCAGGTGGGCGGCCAGCCGGGCCAGCAGCGCGTGATCGACCTCGTCGGCCCGGGCGGGAGAGCCGATGTCGTCCGGCAGGGCGACGCCGTGGTGCCGGAAGGCTTCCAGCAGGTAGGCCCAGAAGACGCCCGGCGCGTTGTCCTCCCGCTCCGCGGTGAGCCAGACCGCGGAACCGCGCAGCCGCGTCGTGGCCAGCCAGTCGGCGACGAGCAGGGTCTTTCCGGCCCCCGCCGGGGCGTTCACCAGCAGGAGGGACGTCCGGAGACCGTCGCCGAGGCGCTCGGCCAGCCGCGGCCGGTGCACGAAGGTCCCCGGAACCGGGGGGACGGCGAAGCGGGCCGCGAGCACGGGGTTGCCGCCGGGTATCCGGGTCGGCCGGGCGGAGCGGTGTCGACGTGCGTCCGCCGGACGGACGGGGGAGTCGACGGCTGGGCTGAGGGGCATGGTGCTCACCTCAGGGTGGGGTACGGCGCATGGTGAGCGCGGATCACTGACAGATCCCATCCTGGCCGACGCCGTCCGACCTGGCAAAGGGGCCTCCCGGCCCGCGGGCGGGGGCCTGCCGCCGCTTCGGGTCCCGTCCGGCGGCCGCTCATTCCTCGTCCGCCGGGGCCGGCTCCGGAGTCCCCAGGAGCCGGGCCAGCCGTCCCTGGCTCGCCACCACGTACCCGATGCCGATGCCGAGGGTGATGGCCGTGAACACCACGATGAGCCAGCTGAGCAGGGTGAAGACCAGGCCGAGCGGGCCGAACTGGGTCACGCTGCGATTCAGCGAGCGGGGGACGTAGAGCCGCGACGCCCACGCGAGCGTGGTCAGCGCGGCCCCGGTCAGCACCGCCCCGGGCAGCAGCGGGAGCCAGGGGATCCGGCCGCCGAGCAGCAGGTGCTGGGTCCACCACCAGAGCAGCGTGGCGGTGACCAGGTAGAGCAGGACCCCGAGGCCGGTGCCCGCCCCGAACCCGGAGCGCACCTGGCCCTGGAGGATCAGGGCGGTCATCCAGACCAGGAGCCAGGCGAGCCACCGCCAGGCCGCCAGGCGCCCGGCGAGGTGGGGCAGGTACCAGCTCCGCTCGCACAGGCGTTGCAGGATGCGGCTGCAGCTGGTGGCCGAGAGCAGGGTCACCACGATCCCGATGACGCCGAAGGTGTCGGTGGTGGCCTCCTGGCCGCTGGGGTGGAGCGCGCCCTTGATCTCGTCGAGCGATGCCCCCTGGAGCCCCAGCACGGTGCGCAGGGACTCGGAGACGGTGTTGCGCACGTCCTGGGGCATGAAGGCGGCCAGCACGAACAGCACCGGGATGGCGGTGAGGAAGGTCTGGGCCGCGAGGCGGGTGGCCATGTCCAGGACCCGGAGGTGGAGCAGCTGGGCCGCGAGCCGGCGCAGGAACGGGACGTCGCGCAGGGTGGCCGTGTGCCCCCTCAGCCAGGCGGTCCTGGCGCGGAACCATGCGGCGCGGCCGGGCTCACCACGCTGTGCCGCCACCCCGGGCTCCCTCCGGTCGATGCCTGCCCCCGGTCCGTCGCGGCCCGTCGTCGGCCGAGCGCCGAGGACTCCAAGACTGGGCGACGGGACGGCGGGCGGCACCTCGGGCGGTCCGCCGTTCGGCGCAACCCGCGGGCACCGGCGCCCACCTGCCCCGCCGTACCCGGCGATCCGGTGGGACAGGGCCGCACGTCGGCGCGCCGCGGGGGATCACCGGCCGCGGCGGCCGCCCTCGACGGGCGACCCGGTCACGAGGGGGCGAGGGTACGAGGCAGGCGCGTACGGACCGCGTGGGCCGGTGAGCGGGAGGAGTCACGGTGAAACGCTGGAGGGCGCTGATCGTCCTGGGCCTGGCGCAGTTCCTGATGGTGCTCGACGCGTCGGTGATGAACGTGTCCATCAGCCAGCTGGTCGAGGACTTCGACACCGAGGTCACGGCGATCCAGGCGGTGATCACGCTCTACACGCTGGTGATGGCGGCGTTCATGATCACCGGCGGCAAGCTCGGCGACATGTTCGGGCGCCGCCGGATGTTCATGGTGGGGCTGGTGGTCTACGCCGTGGGATCGGCGATCACGGCGGTGGCGCCCACCCTGTGGCTGCTGGCACTCGGCTGGTCGGTGATCGAGGGGCTGGGCGCGGCGCTGGTCCTTCCGGCACTCGCGGCGCTGGTGGCCGGCGCCTACCGGGGACGGGACCGCGCGACCGCCTACGGTGTCATCGGCGGCCTGGCCGGGGCGGGCATCGCCGTGGGGCCGCTGCTCGGCGGATATCTGACCACCTACCTGACGTGGCGGCTGGTCTTCGCCGGCGAGGTCGTCCTGGTGGTGGTCATCCTCTTCCTGATGCGCTGGATCGAGCGGCAACCGGTACCGGAGCACCACGAGCGGATCGACCTGGTCGGTGTGCTGCTGTCGGTGTCCGGGCTGGGGCTGGTGGTGCTGGCCGTGCTGCAGAGCAGCACCTGGGGCTGGCTCCAGCCGCGCAATCCGCCGTTCACCGTCCTCGGGTTCTCGCCGACGCTCTTCGCCGTCGCGCTCGGCGGGGTGCTCCTGGTGCTGTTCCGGTCGTGGGAGCTGCGCCGGGAGCATCCGCTGGTCAGGTTCGCGCTGTTCCGCATCCCACCGCTGAGGTCCGGCCTGCTGATGCTCTTCAGCCAGAACCTGATCCTCCTCGGGCTGTTCTTCGTCATCCCGCTCTACCTCCAGGCCGTCCAGGGCCAGAACGCCTTCCAGACCGGTCTGCGGCTGCTGCCGGTGTCGATCACGATGCTCGCCGCCTCCATGTCCGGCCCGCTGCTCACCCGCTTCGCCTCGCCGAGGACGGTGGTGCGGATCGGGCTGCTGGTGCTGTTCGCCTCGTCACTGTGGCTGGTGGGCACCGTGCAGCCGGAGCTCGACGACCTGTCGTTCGCGCTGGCGATGGCCGCCCTGGGGACCGGCATGGGGCTGCTCGCCTCGCAACTGGGCAACGTGGTGCAGTCGAGCGTCGGGGAGGAGGACCGCAGCGAGGTCGGCGGGCTGCAGTACACCGCGCAGAACCTCGGCTCGTCCCTGGGCACCGCGCTGATCGGCGCCATCCTGATCGGCGCCCTGACGGTGGCGTTCGGCAACGCCGTGGCCGGGCACCCGGAGATCTCCGACGCCGTGAAGCAGCAGGCGGGCATCAGGATCGAGGCGGGCGTCACCTTCGTGCCCGCGGACCAGCTCGCCACCGCGCTCGCGCAGACCGCCGTCCCGCCGCAGGAGGCGGCCGCCATCGTCGACTCCTACAGTGCGGCCCAGCTCGACGGCCTCAAGGTGTCGCTGCTGGCGGCCGCCGCGATCACGCTCGCCGCCTTCGCCTTCACCGGTCACCTGCCCGCCCGGCGGGCGTCGCGCGGGAGCGGGCCGGAGCGCGGGGGGACGGCCGGGGCCTAGGGGGCGCACCGGTTCCCGCTCGGGGGCTCGCCGGGGACGCCGGCACCGGCCGGCCGCCCCGCCCTCCGGGGCGGATCACACCCCGGACCGGGCGGTGATCCGGCCGCTGTCGATCGCGGCGGTGAGCGCGGCGTGGTCGGCGCCGGTCAGGTCGGCGTAGGTGAGGGCGAAGTCGGCGATGGCACGGTCGAAGACGTCGCCGGAACCGAGGTACGCCGCGATGGCGACGCGGTCCCCGGTGCGGGCGTGTCCGCGGGCGAGGGTGCGGCCGCACAGCTCGGCGTACCCGTCCAGCAGGTCCTTGGGCATGCCCTCGATGACGGCGGAGCCCTTCATGTCGCGCAGCTGGCGCCAGTAGAAGTGGCGGCCGGCGGGGCCGGTGGCCCAGCCGAGGAAGATGTCGCTGACGGCCTGGAGACGGCGTTGGCCGGCGACCACCCGCCGGCCCTGATGCCGGTGGGCGCTGGGCGCGAGGTGCGGTTCCAGCACGGACCGTTCGGCCTCCTTCACCTGGAGGAACAGCGGTTCGCCGGTGGCGCGGGCGCGGAACAGGCCGATGTGGCAGCGGGTGCCCACGCTGCCCACGCCGACCACCTTGCGGGCCGCGTCGATCAGCTCGAAGCGGTCGAGCAGCGCCGCCCGCTCCTCCGGCAGGGTGTCCCGGTAGTCCAGGAGGATCTGCTGCAGGCGGGGCAGGTCGTCGCGGTCTATCGGCTCCAGCAGCGGCGGGTCGTGGATGATCCGGGGTTCGCCGTCCGGGCCGGGCTCGGTGAGTTTGGCCAGGGCCTGCAGGCTGGTGCGCGAGCGTGCCTTGGCGATCGTGGTCCGCACCCGCTTGCGGTACTTCGACGCCTGGATCAGCGGCAGGAGTTCGGCGGTGTCCACCCGTTCGTACCAGACGTCGAGTTCACCGAGGCCGGCGAGCCGTCGCATGGCGAGCCGGTACGCCCGGGCGGACGAGAGCGCCACGGCGCGGGCGGACCCGTCGGACTCCCCGTTCTCGCGCGCGGCCACGGCGATGCTGGCGGCCAGGCGTTTGACGTCCCACTCGAAGGGGCCGGGCAGGGTCTCGTCGAAGTCGTTGAGGTCGAAGAGCAGGGCGCGCTCCGGCGAGGCGAAGAGCCCGAAGTTGCACAGGTGGGCGTCCCCGCAGAGCTGGACGGTGAGGCCGGTGTTCGGGGCGGCGGCGAGGTCCGCGGCCATGATGGCGGGCGCGCCGCGCAGGAAGGCGAAACGGGAGGCCGCCATCCGGCCGTAGCGGATCGGTACGAGCTCCGGGACGCGGGTGGCGGCCTGGGCCTCCAGGACGTCGACGGGGTCCGCGCGGTCCGGCCCGGGGGTCCAGGTCCCGTGGGCCGAGCGCGGCACGGTCCGGCGGGCCCGCCGTCCCGCCGAGACCGGGTCGGAGGCCGGCGGGTCCACCCGCTCGCCGTCGTCGGCTCCCGGGGGCCGGCCGGGTGCCCCGGTCGGTGCCGACGTCATGCCCGCACCTGCCCGTGTGTCGCGTGGGTGGCCTGTCTGATGGTCTCGACGACGTGCGCGACGGCGTGGGCCATCGTGCCGGTCAGGAGGAACAGGAGGGTGATGAGGATCCAGCCGTTCTTCTCCTTGACGTCGAGGTCGGCGGGGTGCACGGGGCGGGCGGGCGTGGGCGCGCGTTGCGGCGCGGGGCGCAGGAGTTCCCTGGAGATCGCGACGATGCCGCACAGCGCGTGGCCGATCGCGCCGGCCATGAGCATCGAGGCGCCGAGCACGATCCATCCGACGCGTCCGATCTCGTCGGGTGAGGTCGTGGTGGTGGGACGTGACGCCTGCTGGTGGGTACCGAGCACCGGGCTCGCCTCCTTGCGGGGGGAGGGAAACATCCTGCCCCCACGCTACGGGCGGTGGCCGGAGCCCGGGTCACCCGGCGTGGGTGACCGCGGCCGTGCCGGAACCCGCGGTGCGGGTGATGATGGCCGCGACGGACCCCATCGGCCGTCTCCGCGGCGATGACGGGAGCAGGCTTCGTGACAACGTCCCGCGGTCGTACCCCCGCCCCGCGCGACCCGGCCCGGGGCGGAATCCGGAAGCGGACCGACTATGCCGGAGCGGTGTACGGCTCGATGCTCGCCGCCTCCGTGATCGCGGCCTCCAGCCTCACCGAACCGCACCCCCGGCTGTCGCTCATCCTGCTGCTGGTGATCACCGGGATCGTGTTCTGGATCGCGCACGTCTACGCGCTGGTGGCCGGGGAGCGCGAGGCCGGCCGCCAGGTCGCCTGGAGCCAGGTGCGCGAGGTCGGCCGGCACGAGTGGCCGCTGGTGGAGGCGTCGGCGCTGCCCGCCCTGGCGGTGCTGGTCAGCCCGTGGCTGGGGGCGGGGGAGAACGCCTGGCTCGCCCTCGGTGTCGCCGTGGCGCAGCAGGTGGCCTGGGCGACGCTGGGCGCCCGCCGGGCGGGCGCCTCGCCGGGCCAGATCGCCGCCGAGGGGGTGGTCAACCTGCTCCTGGGCCTGGTCATCGTGGCGGCCAAGGTCGCCGTCGGGCACTGAGCCACCCGCGGCGGGTGAGGCCGCCGGCGTGCCGACCGTGCTCAGCGCCGTGCCGGCGGTGCTCAGTGCCGTGCCGGCGGTGTCAGCCGGCCAGGAGCCGCTGCTTCTGCGTGGCGAACTCCTCCTCGGTGAGGACTCCCTGGTCCTTCAGCTGCGCCAGCTGCTGCAGCTGGGAGATCTTCGCGTCCATCCCCGTCGGGGCGGGCGCGGCGGGTGCGGCGGGAGCCGGCGGCGGGGGCGGCGGCGCGGGCTCGGCCACCTCCTCCTGGTGCGCCCAACGGCCCGCCTGGCGGCGGGACACCCGGTTGGACACGGCGGTCGCCGTTCCGGCGACGACGGCGGTGCGCGCGACACCGCGCAGCAGTCCAGGCATGACGCGTACTCCTCTCGGTGGCTTCAGGTCACAGTGGCTTCGTGTCTCGGCGACTTCACGTCCCGGAGGCGGGGCCGCCCGGCGCGTCCGTCAGGTCGTTCCCGCCGGCACCGTCCAGCTCGTCCAGGGAGTGCAGCAGCTCCGGCATCGGTACCCGGCCACTGGCGACCACCCGGGCACCGCCCCGGCGCAGGGCCGTGGCGAACGGGGCGGCCCAGGTGTTCTCGTAGATGAGCACACCGGCCGAGTTGCCGGGCTCGATGACCCCGGCGGCCTCGCTCAGGTCGCCGGCGTCGAGCAGTCCCGACCCGGCGCCCTCGAAGACGGCCAGGTCCAGTCGGCCGTCGCCGTCGAAATCGGCGATCTCCATGCCCGTGACGGTGCCGTCGGCGTCCTTGCGCACGAACGCGAAGTCCAGGATGCGGATCACATTCCGGTCCACCAGGTCGACCAGCAGCGGGAGCGCTTCCCCGGTCATCCGGTTGCCGGGGAACTCGACCACCACGTAGTCGATGGGCCCGGTCTCGGCGAGGACGTCCTCGGCCATGGCGGTGCTCCTTTCGGGGGAGTCCCTCGCCCGTCCCGGCGGGCCGGGCGCTGGTACCGACCGTACGGGCCGCCGACGCGCCGGCGGATCACCTGCCCGGGGTGAGGCGGCGACCCGGTGCCGGGCACGCCCCGGACCGGGCGGCGGGTGGGCGGCCGCGTCGCGCTCCTCGTCCGGGTGGCCCAGCCCGGGGTGCCGGGCGGGGGCCCCTGCGGCGTGAATGGTGTCCAGCGGCGCCGTGGCCGCGCAGCGAATGCCGGGAGGGCCGTTGAACGGGCCGAGTGAACCCCAGCCGTCCGAGCCCCCGACGGGCGGGACGGTGAACGGAGGCGCCACCGCGGGGCCCCGGCACCCCTCCCGGGCGGGCCGGATCGTCAGGAGCACCGTCTCGGCCGTGCTGATCACGCTGACCTGCATCCTGGTGCCGGTCTCGCTGCTCACCGTCTGGGTGCACGACATCGCGCTGGACACCGACCGGTACGTCAGCACGGTCGCGCCGCTGGCCACGAACCCCGCGATCCAGGACGCCGCGGTCAACCGGATCACCCAGGCGGTGGACGTGAAGGTGGACGGCCCGCAGGTCGCGTCCGACCTGGCCTCCTGGCTGCAGTCGCAGGGCCTGCCGCCCCGGGCCGCGTCCGCCGTCAAGTCGCTGGGGCCCAAGATCGACGACGCGGTGGACCAGGTGGTCTCCAAGGCGGCGACCAAGGTCGTGCGGAGCGACGCCTTCGACACCGTCTGGACGCAGGCGAACCGCGCCGCCCACACGGCCGTGGTCCAGGCCCTGACCGGACACGGCCGCGGCGCGGTCGGAGTCAGCGACGGCACGGTCACCCTCGACGTCGGGAAGGCCGTGGACCAGCTGAAGGACCAGCTGGTGGCCGCGGGTCTGACACCGGCCGAGAAGATCCCGGACGTGAACAAGCAGCTGGTGCTGTTCCAGTCCGACAAGCTGGCCAAGGTCCGTGGCGCCGCGCACGCGCTGGACGTGATGGGCAACTGGCTGCCGGTGATCACCGTGGTGATCGGTCTGGTCGGCGTCCTGCTGGCCCGGCGCCGGCGCCGGGCCCTGGTGTCCACGGCGCTCGGCGCGGCGGGGGCCGGCCTGGTGGTGGCGATCGCCCTGGTGATCGCCCGGCACTACTACCTCGACCACCTGCCGCCCGCCGTGCAGTCCCGGGATGCCGCGGCCGCGGTCTTCGACACGCTGCTGAGGTTCCTGAAGGTCAGCCTGCGCACCCTCATCGTCCTGGGCGTGGTGGTCGCGCTCGGCGCCTACCTCTCCGGGGCGGGACGGCTGCCGCGGGCCGTGCGCGGCGGGGCCGACCACGCCGCGGACTCGGTCGCCGGCTGGAGCGGCGCGCACGGCGTGCACACCGGACGGGCCGGAACCTGGACCGACGCCCACCGCCGCTGGCTCGCCCTCGCGGCGCTGCTGATCGTGGCCCTGGTGTTCGCCCTCTGGAACCACCCGACGGTGCTGACCGTGCTGCTGCTCGTCCTGGTGCTCCTGGTGGTCCTCGCCGTCCTGGCACTGCTCGCCGCCTCCGGACGGGTCGCCGGCCCAGGACGGGGCGGTGCGCCCGGAGGCGGCGGGGCGCCCGGAGGGGGTGGCGCTTCCGGCGGCGGCGGCGCCGAGAACCCCCGGGAGGAGGGCTGACGGGGCTCCACCAGGGACGTCCGGGCCACGGCCGCGGCCGGTCCGCGCCACGACAGGACGGGGATCCGGTTCTACCGTGAACGTAGGACTTCTGTTCCACCCTCCCGCCTACCGCGGTCCGCGAGGCGGTTGCCATCGAAGGAGTCACCGTCATGACGAGCAGCGTCAGTGGAGTCGGCAGCAGCCAGATCCCCCAGCCCCAGCACCACCCATACGCGTCCGGGTGGACCATCTTCGCGGGGGTCATGCTGATCACCGGCGGTCTCATGGCGGTCTTCGAGGGGATCTCCGCCATCGCCAAGGACGACCTGGTCGTCGTCACCCGCAACTACGCGTACTCGCTGAACAGCGCGGGCTGGGGGTGGATCCACCTCATCATCGGCGTCCTGATCGTCGTGGCGGGCGTGGCGGTCTTCAGCGGCGCCCTCTGGGCCCGGATCTTCGGTGTCGCCCTCGCCGGCCTGGGAATGATCGCCAACTTCCTGTGGCTGCCCTACTACCCGGCGTGGGCGATCGTCCTGATCGCGATCGACGCCCTCGTCATCTGGGGGCTGTGCCACGGCGGCCTCAAGGCGGCGGCCGAGTGACCTCCGGGGAGGCCCGTCCCTGACCGCGCCACCGGCCCGGATCCCGGCATCCGCCGAGGTCCGGGCCTTTGCGTGTCCACCGGGAAGGCCGGCGCCGCCCCGCCGCGGCCGTCCCGGCGACGGGTCCCCGTCCGGCCCGGACGGGCGGCGGGACGGCCTGTGAGGCCCGGGTGAAGGTCGTGGGTGGGGCCGGTGATCGGCCGTTGATCGGGCGTAGACGGCGAGCCAGGAGCATCGGGAACCGGAGGGAGCCGGTCGGAGGCCACAGCCTGATCGCCGGGTCCCGTACGGCCGGACCACGGGCCGTGCGGGCGCCCGGAGCTGAGGCCGCCACCGGTCCCGACGCCAGGAGGAGTCCGGACCACGAAGGGCAGACGAGGCATGGACGGCGGGCAGTCGGTGCAAGCGGTGAGAACGGCGGCGGGCTTCGGCGAGCTGCTGCGGCTACGGCGCGAGCGGGTCGGGCTGACCCAGCAGTGCCTGGCCGATCACGCGACCCTGAGCGTGCGGGCGATCCGGGACATGGAGAGCGGCCGGGTGCGCCGGCCCCGCAACGAGACCGTCCGGCTGCTGGCGGACGCGCTGCGGCTGGAGGGCCGCAGCCGGACGGACTTCGAGGAGACCGCCCGCCGGCACCCGCTCGCGGACGAGCCGGTGGCCGAGCCGGCCGCCCCGCCGGTGGCCCGCGGGGCGATCGTCGGCCGGGACATGGAGGCCGAGGTGCTGGCCGACGCCTTCGCCGTGCACGGGGACCGGCTGGTCTCGCTGGTGGGCCTGGGCGGGGTCGGCAAGACCCGGCTCGCCCTGGAGGTGGCCCGCCGGCTGCACCTGGCCGTCCGCTGGTCGGTGCGCTGGGTGGACTGCGGCGGCGGCCCGCACCCCTGGCGCGCGCCGCTGGACGACCTCGCCCGGGACATCGGCGAGCGGCCCGCCCTGCTGGTGCTGGACGGCGCCGACGGCGGGGTGGACGCCGGGCAGCTGGACGGGCTGTTCCACCGCTGCCCCGGGCTGCGGGTGCTGATCACCGCCCGGGAGGCCCGGCCGCTGCCCGGGGGACAGGTCATCCCGCTCGCGCCGCTGCCCGTCCCGGCCCCCGAACTCGACGCCGAACCGGAGGCGCTGGCGCAGGTCGGGGCCGTCCGGCTGCTGCTCTCGCACCTGTGCCGGCTGCGCCCCGGCTACACCCTGGAGCGCTCCGAGGCGCCCGCCGTCGCGGAGCTCTGCCGCCGCCTGGACGGCCTGCCGGGCGCGCTGGAGCGCGCGGCGGGGTGGGCGCTGGTGCAGTCCACCTCCCAGCTGGTGGCCGGGCTGGCGGTCGTCCCGTTCACGCTGGCGGCGCCGCCCGTGGTGTTCGGTGCGCGCGGTGACCTGCGGGACGAGGTGGAGCCGGCGATCCGGCGCCTCACGGAGCGCCAGCGCGCCCTGCTGGAGGTGCTCGTGGACGAGCCGGGGGACTGGTCGGGGGAGGACGCGGTGGTCCGCAGCGGCTGGACGCTGCAGGCCTGCCTGGCCACGGTGCACGAACTGCTGTCGCGCGGGCTGATCCGCAGCGTGCCCGCCCGGGACGGCGTGCGCTTCACGGTGCTCAACCTGTGCCGGCGCCTCGTCCGGGAGGAGCCCGGGATCCGGCTGGGGCCGGCGGGGGACGGCCCGCTGCTGGCCGTCGCGGGCTGACCGTGAGGCCTCGAACGGCTGCCGATTCTGCCGATTCTGCCGCTTAATGCCGCAGGAGCTGCCGCTTGCCGGGCCCGATCGTTCCTAGCGTTCTCCGTGGGGCCGGACCGCCGCGGGAACGCGCCGGAACGCCATCGAGGATCTCTACCGATGAGGGCTGAGTCGTGGAGCACGGAAACGCCGAACAGAACGGTCTGGACGTCGTCGTGACGACGACGGCCTCGGATTCGCACACCTGGAACCTGGTCTTCCTCCAGTTCCTGCTGGAGGAGACGGGCCACCGGGTGACGAATCTGGGCGCGTGCGTCCCGGACGCGCTGCTGATCTCCGAATGCCGCCGGATCGAACCGGACCTGATCGTGATCAGCAGCGTCAACGGGCACGGCTTCCAGGAGGGCCTGCGGGTGATCGAGGCCCTCCGCGCCTGCCCGGAACTGCGGCGCACCCCGACCGTCATCGGCGGCAAGCTCGGCATCGCCGGGGCCGACGACCCCGACCGCGAGCGGACGCTGCTGGCGGCCGGCTTCGACGCGGTCTTCGAGGAGGGCGCCGCGGTGGCCGGGTTCCGCGAGTTCGTCGGCGGACTGCGTTCCGGGGTCCTGCTGTGACGGATCCTGTGGTGACGGGCTCCGCAGTGACGGGCCCCGCAGTGACGGGTCCCGCCCGGGCGGGCTTCGGCGCGTTCGTGGCACAGGCCGCCGAGGCCGGCGCCCTGGTGGTCCAGCCCCGGATGGGCATGGCGCGGGCGGCCGTGATGCGGGAGGGCCTGCTCGCCACCCGGGGGGCGGCCGCCGTCACCGTCGGCACCATCACCCTGGACAGCTACACCCGCACCGGCGACCTCGACGCCGCGCGGCGCGCCCTGGCCGCCGGGGCGGGCCTCAACGGCTACCCGATCGTCACCCACCCGGTCGAGGTCACCCGGGAGGTGCTGCGCGGGGTGGCGGACGCGGGCTTCCCGGTACAGGTCCGGCACGGCTCGGCCGCGCCGGAGCGGATCGTCGAGGCGCTGCTGGCGGCCGGCCTGGACGCCACCGAGGGCGGACCGGTCTCCTACTGCCTGCCGTACGGCCGTACCCCGCTGCACGAGGCGGTGGCGCGCTGGCGGCGCAGCTGTGAAATCCTCGCCTCCGCCCGGGAGTCCGGCGCCGAGCCGCACCTGGAGACGTTCGGCGGCTGCATGATGGGACAGCTCTGCCCGCCCTCGCTGCTGATCGCCATCAGTGTGCTGGAGGCGCTGTTCTTCCGTCAGAACGGGCTGCGCAGCATCTCGCTCAGCTACGCCCAGCAGGCCAACGCCCGCCAGGACGAGGAGGCGCTGGCCGCGCTCGGCCGGATCGCGGGGGAGCTGCTCGCGGACGTCGACCGGCACCTCGTGGTGTACGCGTACATGGGCGTGTACCCGCTCTCGCCCGGCGGCGCGCGGCTGCTGCTGGAGGACGCGGCGCGGCTCGCGGTGCGCGGCGGCGCGGCCCGGCTGATCGTCAAGACCACGGCCGAGGCGCACCGCATCCCCACCGTCGCCGAGAACGTCCGGGCGCTGGAGACCGCGGCCGCGGCCGCCGCGGCGGAGCGGGGCCGGCCACGACCCGCCGCCGCGCCGGACACCGGGATCGAGGCCGAGGCCAGGGCGCTGATCGGCGCGGTGCTCGACCTGGACGCCGACGTCGGGCGGGCCCTGGTGCGGGCGTTCGCGGCCGGCTACCTGGACGTGCCGTACTGCCTGCACCCCGACAACGCCGGGCGGACCGGCAGTTCGCTGGGCCCGGACGGCCGGCTGCACTGGTCCGGCGTCGGCTCGATGCCGATCGCGGGGCTCGTCGAGCGCGGCCGGGCGCCGATCCTCGGCTCGGCCGGGCTGCTGGCCGCCCTCTCCCACGTCCGGCGCGGCTACGACGGCCGGGCCGAGTACGCGGCCGCCTCCGTGGCGGCGTCCGCCGCCCGGGGCCTGCCCGTGGCGCGCTGAGCCGCCCGCCGGGCCGCGAAGCCCTGCCCGCCCGCCGCTCCAGCACCCCCGCCCGCCCGTCGTTCAAGCACCTCCGCCCGCCCGCCGCTCCAGCACCCCCGCCCGCCCGCCGCTCCACCACCGACGACCGCCCGCGCCTCCGACGGCGGGCCACGGACCACCCGAGAGAACAGGACCCCGACCATGCCCGACACCACGCCCCGGCCCCCGGTCGATCCGGGCCGGCACCTGACCGCCCCGACCACCCGCAGCGCCCTGCGGATCCAGCAGCAGCTGCTCGCCGCCGCCCGCGAGTTCCTGCGCGGCCGGGGCTTCACCGAGCTGCTGCCGCCGATCATCGGCCCGGTCACCGACCCCGGTGCGCGCGGCTCCAAGCAGGTGGACATCGACTTCTACGGCCACCGCTACAAGCTGATGACCAGCGCCATCCTGTACAAGCAGGCCTCGCTGCTCGCCTTCGACAAGATCTTCTGCATCGCCCCGAACGTCCGGCTGGAGCCGCTGGAGACCGCCGGGACGAGTCGGCACCTGGCCGAGTTCCACCAGCTGGACGTGGAGGTCGCCGGCGCGAGCCGGGACGACGCCGTCCAGTTGGCCGAGGAACTGGTGGTGCACATGGTCGACAGCACGGTGCGCGAGCTGCCCAAGGAGTTCGCCGAACTCGGCCGGGACCCGCAGGCCTTCGCCGAGCTCCTGAAGGGCTCGTTCGGCCGCGTCCGGCACGCCGAGGCGGTGGCCGAACTGCGAGGCATCGGCCACCCGCAGAGCCTGGACGCCGAACTCGACTGGGAGGGCGAGGCATTGCTGTCGGCCCGGCGCGACCGGCCGTTCTTCGTCACCGACTACCCGAAGGGCTCGCGCGGCTTCTACGACCGCGAGCACCCGGAGGACCCGGGCCTGCTGCGGAACTTCGACCTGCTCGCGCCCGAGGGCTACGGCGAGCTGTGCAGCGGCAGCCAGCGCACCAACGACTACGCGGAGATCGTCACCCGGATGCGGGAGACCGGCGAGAACCCGCAGAAGTACCGCTGGTACCTGGACCTGGTGCGCGAGGGCGTGCCGGCCAGCGCGGGCTTCGGCATCGGCGTCGAGCGGCTCACCCGGTACGTCGCCGGGCTGGACGCCGTCTGGCAGGCCAGCGCGTTCCCCAAGGTCGCCGGGGTGGTGTCACCGTGAGGGAGCACAGCGAGCTCGCCGTCGAGCGGAGCGGGGCGGACGCCGACGCCGTGAAGGACCTGACCGCGCCCGGCTTTCCGGAGGAGGAGGTCCGGCGGCGGGCCCGCGTCGGGGCGGCCGCGGCGTTCCCGCCCGCCGAGGAGTACGGGCGGGTGCTGTTCGGCGCCGGCCGGCCCGGGGAGGCCGCGCCGAACGACGCGCTCGACGCCCTGCGGATCGTCCCGCCGCTGTTCCTGCCGCAGCGGCTCGCCAAGCTGATCGACCTCGGCCGCGAACCCGACTACCGGGACGTCGAACTCGCCACCGCCATCGGCGGGTTCGCCTCGGCGCTGCCGGTCTACGTGTCGGCGACCGGCTCCACCCGGGCGGCCGGCGGCGACCTCGGGCTGGCCCTGAGCCGGCAGGCCGGGGCGCTCGGGATCCCGATGGTGATCGGCGAGAACGTGGTGCCGGTCAACGGCTACGGCCGGCTCGGCGAGGCGGCCGACCGCACCCTGCTCGGCCGGCTGCGCGCCTACGGCGAGCAACTCCCGGACGGGCTCGGCGGCGTGGCCGTGCAGCAGAGCACCGAGGACGCCGACGCCGAGGTGTGGAACCTCGTCCACAGCGATCCGGCCGCCCTGCCGCTGCTCGAATCCGGGCGGCTGGCCTTCGAGTTGAAGGTCGGGCAGGGGGCCAAGCCGGGCCTGGGCGGGATGACCGTGCTGGACGCGGAAGCCGCCGCCGCGCTCGGCGACCGCTTCGGGCTGGACCCGCTGTTCGGCGACGGCCGGGTGCTGCGCGCCGCCACCCCGGGCACCTTCACCGCGGAGATCCTGCGCCAGCAGATCCGGCTGATGCGCAACAACTACCCGCGGGTGCGGATCTGGGTGAAGCTCTACCCCGGCCGGGACGTGGCCGAGGCCGCCCGGGTGGCGCACGAGGCCGGAGCGGACGCCGTCGTGGTGGACGGCGCCGAGGGCGGCACCGGCTGGGCGCCGGGGGTGTTCCTGCCGCACGTCGGCCTGCCGCTCGCGGAGTGCCTGCGCCGGCTGGCGGCCGCGCCGCCGCCCTCCCTGCTGGTCTCCGGGCGGATCTGGGAAGGCGCCCGGGCGGTCAAGAGCCTGGCGCTGGGGGCCCGTGCGGTGGGCCTCGGACGGGCGGCGCTGCTCGCCGTCGCGGAGGACCGGGAATCCGGTCTGCGCCGTTTCGCGGAATGCCTTGCGCTGGAACTCCGACTGCTGATCAGTTCGCTCGGGAAATACGCCCCCGAGGCCCTGGACGGGGCGGACGTCTGGTCCCCCGAGAATTCCTGAAGCACCCTCGGCCGGTAGCCCTGGCCTGCCTGGAAAGCGGCATGATGAAACTGCCGATTTCCTTCCGCTCATTCTGCCGATAGGGCCGTCGAATTCCCCCTATCGTCGCTTTCGTCGCCGATTTCTCTCACGATCTGGGGTTGGATGATGTCCTCGCGCGGTTTCCCCACCGAATTCACGGCGCCCGGTTTCGCGCCGTTCGCCTCCGCCGTCGCCCGCTTCCCGGAGCGGCCGGCCGTCCGGGCCGGCGGCCGGACGGTCGACTACCGGGAGCTGGACGGCCTGACCGCCGCCCTCGCCGCCCGGCTCGCCCCCGGCCGGACGGTCGCCGTGACCGGCCGCGACCGGCTGGACCACGTGGTCGCACTGCTCGCGGCGCTGCGGGCCGGCGCCACCTACCTGCCGCTGGACGGGGAGGCCCCCGAGGAGCGCAACCGCTGGATCGCCGAGGACGCCGGGGCCCACCTCGCCCTGAACGGCGAGGAGCTCACCGAAATCGGCGGAGGGGCGGGCGGGAACGCCGGCGCCGGCTACGTCATCTACACCTCCGGCACCACCGGCCGCCCCAAGGGCGTGCACGTTCCGCTCGCCGCCCTGGCCGGCCACCTGGCCGGTGTCGTCGAGACCTTCGGCCTGACCGAGCGGGACGTGGTGCTGCAGTTCGCCCGTCCGACCGTGGACGTGGCCGTCGAGCAGGTGCTCGGCGCGCTGTCCGCCGGGGCCTGCCTGGTCCTGCCGGAGCAGCGGCTGCTGGCCCCGGCCGCGCTGCTGGACCTGCTGGACGCCGAGGGCGTCACCGTCGCCAACCTGGCCGCGGGCTACTTCCAGGACGTGGTGGCGGCCCTGGGCGGCCGGGTGCCGCGCACCCTGCGGCTGATGATCTCCGGCAGCGACAAGCTGGAGCCCGCCACCGCCGCCGCCTGGTGGTCGGCGACCGGGGTGCCGCTGCTGAACGCCTACGGCCCGACCGAGACCGTGGTCACCGCCACCACCCACCGGCTCGACGGCACGCCGGAGCAGCCCGCCGCCCGGGTGCCGATCGGCACCGGGGTCGGCGCGCGCCGCCTCCACGTGCTGGACGGGCGGCTGCGGCCGGTGCCGCCCGGCGAGGCGGGCGAACTGTACGTCGGCGGGCCGCTGTTGGCCTCCGGCTACCTCGGCCGTCCCGGCCTCACCGCCGGCCGCTTCGTCGCCGACCCGTTCGCGGAGGCCGACGGGGCCCGGGGGGCCCGGATGTACCGCACCGGCGACCTGGTGCGCCGCGCCGCCGAGGACGGCCCGCTGGAGTTCCTCGGCCGCGGCGACCACCAGGTGAAGATCCGCGGCTTCCGGGTCGAGCCGGGCGAGATCGAGCAGGTGCTGGCCGGTCACCCCGGCGTCACCGGCTGCGTCGTGGTGGCGCACGAGGGCCGGCTGGCCGCGTACGTCACCGGCGCCGCGCCGGGGTACGCCGAGGCCCGGGCCTGGCTGGCCGAGCGGCTGCCCGAGCACATGGTCCCGGCGACGCTCACCGCGCTGGAAGCCTTCCCGCTGACGGCCGGCGGCAAGGTGGACCGCGGGGCGCTGCCCGAGCCGCGGACCGTGCCGCAGGGCAGGCCGGCCGGCCGCCCGCCGCGCACCCCCGCCGAGCAGCTGATCGCGGCGGTCTGGGCGGACGTGCTCGGGGTGCCGGAGGTCGGCGCCGACGACAACTTCTTCCACCTGGGCGGCGATTCGCTGACGGCCGTGCGGGTGGTGGGCCGGGTCTTCGACGTCTTCGGCATGGTGTCGCCGTACACCATCTTCGACGCGCCGACGCTGGCCGAGTTCGCCGCCGCGGTGACCTCCGCGTCCGGCGGCGCGCGCCCGGCCCCGGTCCGCTCCGGCGCCGCCGAGGCCCCGCTGTCCAAGTTCCAGCGCGGGCTGTGGTTCCTCGACCAGTGGAACCCGGACGCGCCGACCTACGTGGTGCCCTGGGTGTTCCGCTTCTCCGGGCCGGTCGACCCCGAGCTGCTGCGGCGGGCGCTGGCCGGGGTGGTCGAGCGGCACGAGAGCCTGCGGACGACCTTCGAGCTCGCCGAGGACGGTCCGCGGCAGGTCGTCCACCCCTGGGTGGAACTGCCGTTCACGCTCACCGAGACCACCGCCGAGCAGGTGGACGCCCTGGTCGCCGAGGCCGCGCTGGTCCCCTTCGACCTGGAGCGGGGGCCGCTGGTCCGGGCCCGGGTCTTCCGGGCCGACGGGGCGACCACGCTGCTGCTGCTCCTGCACCACATCGTCTGGGACGAGGGCTCGCTGGCCGTGCTGGAGGCCGAACTCCAGGAGCTGTACGCCGCCTCGGCCGAGGGCCGGCCCGCCGAGCTGCCGGAGCTCGCCGTCCAGTACGGCGACTACGCCGCCTGGCAGTACCAGGACGACACCGCCGAGCGACAACTGGACTACTGGCGCGAGCAGTTGCGCGACGCGCCGACCGCCGACGCGCTGGTGCCGGACCGGCCCCGGCCCGAGGAGCAGGCCTTCCGCGGCGCCTTCCGCCGCTTCGCCATGCCCGACCCGGTGGCCGAGGCCGTCCGGGCGCTCGCCCGCAGCGAGGACGCCACCCCGTTCATGGTGCTGCTGGCCGGGCTGGCCCTCACCCTGCACCGCCGGTCCGGGCAGCGCGACCTGGTGCTCGGCTCGC
Organism: Kitasatospora sp. NPDC127067; assembly: GCF_042724755.1. Classification (NCBI taxonomy): domain Bacteria; kingdom Bacillati; phylum Actinomycetota; class Actinomycetes; order Kitasatosporales; family Streptomycetaceae; genus Kitasatospora; species Kitasatospora sp. NPDC127067. The sequence continues at coordinate 62,302 of NZ_JBHXEM010000018.1, forward strand.
CGGTGAACGCCCGCGGCCGGGCCGAACTCGACGGCCTGATCGGCTACTTCGTCAACCTGCTGCCGCTGCGGCTGAAGCTGGAGGAGGGCGCCTCCTTCCGCGAACTGGTCCGGCACGTGCGCGAGGTGTCGATCGGCGGCTACCGCCACCAGGAGGTGCCCTTCGACGACATCGCGGGCGCCGTGCTCGACGAGCGCCCCGAGGACCGCAACCCGCTCTGCCAGGTGCTGCTGGAGCTGCACCCGCTGGACCCCCGGCCGTTCACGGTCGGCGGGCACGAGGTCACCCGGGCCCTGCACTCCAACCCGGTCTCCCGCTTCGACCTGTCCGTCTCGGTGGACGACCTGGGCACCGGCTTCACCGGCCGCTTCGAGTACGACAGCGACCTCTTCGCCCCGGACACCATGGCCGGCCTGTGCGAGGAGTGGCTGGGCACCCTGGCCGCCGCCGTCGAGGTGCCGGTGCACGCCCTGTTCGAGGCGCGGGCCGCCCGCGACCCGCGGGCCGTCGCCCTGATCTCCGGCGAACGGACCGTCGGCTACGGCGAGTTGAACACCGCCGCGAACCGGCTCGCCCGCCACCTGACGGGCCTCGGCATCGGTCGCGGCGACACCGTCGCCGTACTGGCCGAGCGCGGGCCGGAACTGGTCGTCGCCCTGCTGGCGGCTCTCAAGGCCGGCGCCGCCTACACCCTGCTCGACCCGGACTTCCCGGCCGAGCGGCTGGCCGGCGCGGTCGCCGACGCCGGCGCCGCCACGGTGGTCACCCACCGGCACGCCGTCGTGCCCTTCCCGGTCGGGCGGCAGGTGGACCTGGACGCCTCGGCCGCCGAACTCGCCCGGTACGCGGGGCACGACCTCGGCCTGCCGGTCGGGGGCGCCGACCTCGCCTGCGTGATGTTCACCTCCGGCTCCACCGGCCGCCCCAAGGGCGTCGCCGTCCCGCACCGCGCGCTCACCACCACCTACCTCGGCCAGGACTACGCCCGCTTCGGCCCCGAGGAGGTCTGGCTGCAGTGCTCGCCGGTCTCCTGGGACGCCTTCGCCCTGGAGCTGTACGGCGCGCTCTGCTTCGGCGGTGCCTGCGTCCTCCAGCCCGGCCGGCGCCCGGACCCGCAGACCATCGCCGAGCTGACCCGCCGCCACGGCGTCACCCAGCTCCAGCTCTCCGCCAGCCTGTTCAACTTCCTGCTGGAGGAGTTCCCGGAGACCTACGACGGCCTCAAGCTCGCCTTCACCGCCGGCGAGCGGGCCTCCGTCACCCATGTGGCCAAGGCCCTGGAGGCCTACCCGGGCCTGGCGGTGGCCAACGGCTACGGCCCGGTGGAGAGCCTCGGCCTGACCACCTGCCACCGGGTCGGCCCCGCCGACACCGCCGGTGCCTCCGTCCCGATCGGCGTCCCGCTGAACGGCAAGGGCGTCCTCGTCCTGGACGAGCGGCTGCGCCCCGTCGAGCCCGGCACGACCGGCGAGCTGTACGCCACCGGCGGCGGTCTCGCCCACGGCTACCTCGGCCGGCCCGGCCTCACCGCCGAACGCTTCGTCGCCTCCCCGTACGGCGCCCCCGGCGAGCGCCTCTACCGCACCGGGGACCTCGGCCACCTCAACGCCGAGGGCCTGCTGGAGGTCACCGGCCGGATCGACGACCAGGTGAAGATCCGCGGCTTCCGGGTCGAGCCCGGCGAGATCGAGGACGCGCTCACCCGCCACCCGGCCGTCCGGGAGGCCGCCGTCGCCGTCCACGAGCCCGCCCCGGGCGACCGCCGGCTCGCCGCCTACGTGACCGTCGCCGCCGGCGCCCCCGCCCCGGACGCGCTGCTCGACCACCTGGCCGCCCTGCTGCCCGAGCACATGGTGCCCGCGACCCTCGACGTCCTGGACGCCCTGCCGCTCAACCACAACGGCAAGGTGGACCGCAAGGCGCTGCCCGCCCCGGCCGGCCGCCGGGCCGCCGACGCGGCCGGGGCCGCCGACGGCTCCGGGGCCGCCGACCCGCTGACCGAGGCCGAACGCCTGGTCGCCGAGGCGATGCGCGAGGTGCTCGACCTCGCCGAGGTCGGCCGCGAGGACAACTTCTTCCGGATCGGCGGCAACTCGCTGGCCGCCGTCCGGGTCGCGATGCGGCTGTCCCGGGAGACCGGCAGCCGCGTCCCCCCGCAACTGGTGTTCCGGGCCCGGACCGTGAGCGCCATCGCCGAACGGCTGGCCGCCCGATGACGGGCCGCACCGCACACGAAGGGAACGAGGCCGTGAGCCCGTCCGAACGCCCGGCGCGCACCGCGCCCGTCTCGGGGCTGCAGCGCGGCCTCTGGTTCCTCGACCGCCTCGACCCGCGGGCCGTCACCTACTGCACCCCCTGGACCCTCGACGTCACCGGCCCGCTCGACCTCGCCCTGCTCCAGCGCGCGCTGGACGCCGTCACGGCCCGGCACGAGACGCTGCGCACCACCTTCGCGCTGCACCCCGACGGCCCCCGCCAGCAGGTGCACCACCGCCTCGCCGTGCCGCTCGCGGTGACCGACCTGCGCCCGCTGAGCGGCCCCGGGCAGGAGGAGCGCCTGGAGGACCTGCTCACCGCCCGCTGCGCCGAGCCCTTCGACCTGGCCGCCGGCCCGCTGCTGCGCGCCGAGGCCTTCCGGCTCGCCGACGAGCGCACCACGGTGCTGTTCACCGTCCACCACATCGTCTGGGACGGCTGGTCCGCCGAGGTCTTCGAGCGCGAGCTCGCCGAGCTGTACGGCGCGGCGGTGCGGGGCGGGCAGGCCCGGCTGCCGGAGCTGACCGTGCAGTACGCCGACTGCGCCGAGGAGGAGCTCGGCACCTCCTACGAGGAGCCCCTGACCTACTGGAAGCAGCAGTTGGACGGCGCCCCCGCCCTGCTGGAGCTGCCCACCGACCGGCCCCGGCCCGCCGAGCGCGGAGCGGCCGGCCGGACCGAGGAGTTCGGCCTCGCCCCCGGGACGGCTGCGCGGGTCCGCGCGCTGGCCGAGGCGGAGGGCGTCACCCCGTTCACCGTCCAGCTGGCCGCCTTCGCCCTGCTGCTGAACCGCTGGACCGGCGCCGACGACCTGGTGGTCGGAACCCCCGTCACCACCCGCGACCGCCCCGAACTGGAGCACCTGCTCGGCTACTTCGTGAACCTGCTGCCGCTGCGCCTGCGGCTCGCGCCGGCGCTGGGCTTCCGGGACCTGCTGGAGCACGTCCAGGACGTCGCCTTCGAGGCGTACGGCTACCTCGACCTGCCCTTCGACCAGATCGTCGACCGGCTCGGCGCCGCCCGCAGCGCCCAGCACCCGCCGCTGGTCCAGGTGGTGTTCGGCGCCCACGGCGAGGACCGCAGCCCGCTGGCGCTCGGCCCGGCGGCCACCGCCCGCAGCCGGGTGCGCTCCAACGGCACCAGCAAGTTCGACCTCACCTGGTCCGTGTTCGACGGCGGGGACGCCGGGGGCGAGCTGCGCGGCGAGGCCGAGTACCGCAGCGAGCTGTTCGACCCGCAGACCGTCCGCCGGCTGGCCGCCGAGTACGACGCCCTGCTCACTGCGGCCCTGGACGACCCCGACGCCACCGTGCTGCGGCTGACCACCCGCCCCGTGGACGCGGGCACGGCCACCGACACCCCCGGCCACTGCCTGCACCAGCTGTTCGAGCGGGCCGCCGACGCCCACCCCGAGCGGCCCGCCGTCAGCGACCCCGACCGCACCCTGAGCTACGCCGAACTGGACCGCCGGGCCAACCGCCTCGCGCACGCCCTGCGCGCCCGCGGCGCCGGCCCCGGCGACCGGATCGGCATGCTGCTGGAGCGCACCGCCGACGTCCTGGTCACCGTCCTCGGCGTGCTCAAGACCGGCGCCGCCTACGTGCCCGTCGACCTGGCCGCCCCCGCCGACCGGGCCGCCCTGGTCTTCGGCGACACCGGCGTCGCCCTGGTCGTCACCGACCGCCCGGACCTGGTGCCCGACGGCCCCTGGCAGGCCTACGACCTGAGCGCCGAGGCCGCCGACCTGGCCGCCCGGCCGGACACCCGCCCGCCGGCCGCCGGCCGCCCCGGCGACGTCGCCTACGTCATCTTCACCTCCGGCTCCACCGGCCGCCCCAAGGGCGTCGCCGTCGCCCACGAGCACGTCAGCCGGCTGATGGCGGACGGCGAGCGGCACTTCGGCTTCGGCCCGCAGGAGACCTGGACGCTCTTCCACAGCTACGCCTTCGACTGGACGGTGTGGGAGATGTGGGGCGCCCTGCTGCACGGCGCCCGCCTGGTCGTCGTCCCGTACGTGACCAGCCGCTCGCCCGAGGAGTTCGCCCAGCTGCTGGAGGAGGAGGGCGTCACCCGTCTCTGCCTCACCCCCTCGGCGCTGCGCCAGCTGGAGCCGGTGCTGCGCCGCAGCCCGCGCGCCCTGCCCGCGCTGAAGTGGATCATGCTCGGTGGGGAGGCGCTGGACCCGGCCGTCGTTCAGCGCTGGTTCGAACTCGACCCGCCGCCCCCGGCCCGGCTCTGCAACCTGTACGGCATCACCGAGACCACCGTCCACGTCACCACCCACGACCTGGCCGGCAGCGCGGGCTTCGAACGCAGCCTGATCGGCACGCCCATGCCGCACCTGAGCGCCCAGGTCCTGGACGACTGGCTGCGGCCGGTGCCGCCCGGCGCGGCCGGCGAGCTGTACATCGGCGGCGGCAGCCTCGCCCACGGCTACTGGGGCCGCCCCGGCCTCACCGCCGGGCGCTTCGTCGCCGACCCGTACGGCCCGCCCGGGGCCCGGCTCTACCGCACCGGCGACGTCGCCCGGCGGCTGCCCGGCGGCGGACTGGAGTACATCGGGCGCGCCGACTTCCAGGTCAAGCTGCGCGGCTTCCGGATCGAGCTCGGCGAGATCGAGAACGCCCTCGCCGCCCACCCGGACGTCGACGCCTGCGTCGTCACCGTGCACGAGGACCGCCTCGCCGCGTACGTCACCGGACGCGAGCCCGCCGACGTCCGCGCCTTCCTCGGCCGCTCGCTGCCCCCGTACATGGTCCCGGCGACCTTCACCGTGCTGGAGTCGCTGCCGCTCACCGTCAACGGCAAGGTGGACCGCGCCGCCCTGCCCGCCCCCGGACAGCGCAGCGCCGCCGCCGCGGGCCGCCACGTCGAGCCGCGCACCCCGGAGGAGGAGGCCTTCGCCGCCGTCTGGACGGAGGTCCTCGGGGTGGACGGCATCGGCGTCCACGACGACTTCTTCCACCTCGGCGGCGACTCCATCCGGGCCGTCCAGCTGGCCGGCGCGCTGCACGAGCGCGGCTGGGGGCTGAGCCTGCGCGACGTCTTCAACGCCCCCACCGTCGCCGCCCTGCTGCCGCTGGCGAAGCCCGTCACCGAGGACCCGGACGCCCACGAGCCGTTCGCCCTGATCACCCCGGAGGACCGCGCCGACCTGCCGCCCGGCGTCGTCGACGCCTACCCGATGGTGTCCATGCAGCTCTCCATGGTCTTCCACATGGAGATCGCCGGCGGCACCGACAGCTACCACAACGTCAACTCCTACCGGATCTCCGGCGACCTCGACGAACAGGCCTTCCGCCGCTCCGTCGCCGAGGCCCTGGACCGCCACGCCGTGCTGCGCACCGGCCTGGACCTGTCCGGCTACGGCGAACCGCTGCAGCTCGTCCACGGCCGGCTGCCCGCCCCCGTCGAGTTCGCCGACCTGCGCGGCGCGGCCGAAGCGGACCAGGACGCCGCGATCCGCGAGGTGTTCGACACCCACCGGTGGACGCCCTTCGACCTCACCGCCCCGCCGCTGTTCCGGATCACCGTGCAGCGCCTGGCCGAGGACGCCTTCCAGCTCACCGTCTCCGAGCACCACGCGATCCTCGACGGCTGGAGCTTCACCTCGCTGCTCACCGAGATCCTGGAGCGCCACGGCGCCCTCGCCGCCGATCCGCTCGGCGCGCCCACCCCGCCGCCGCGCACCGCCTTCCGCGACTTCGTGGCCGTCGAACGGCAGGCCGCCCGGGACGAGCGCTCGCTCGGCTACTGGCGCGAGCGGCTGTCCGGCGTCAGCGGCCAGCTGTTCCCCGGCAGCGAGTCCGTGCACGAGGCGCCGCGCACCGTCGAACGGGTGCTGCCCGAGGCGCCCGACCAGCTGCGGACGGTCGCCGACGCGCTCGGCGTGCCGGTCAAGTCGGTCGCGCTCGCCGCCCACCTGCACGCCCTCGCCGCAGTCACCGGGAAGCCGCGCGTCACCACCGGCCTGGCCGTCAACGGCCGGCTGGAACGGCTCGGCGGCACCGAGGTGTACGGGCTGTTCCTCAACACCGTCCCGCTGAGCTGCGAGCCCACCGGCGACCTGCTCGCCCTGGTCCGCGAGGTCCACCGGGAGGAGCTGGACATGATGCCGCACCGCCGGGTGCCCTTCGCCCGGCTCGCCCGGCTGATGACCGACACCGCGCTGGACAGCCAGTTCGGCTACCTGCGCTTCCACGCCCTCGGCCGGCTCAGCTCGGCCCGCATCGTGGACGGCCGGATCGGCACCGAGCCGACCCTGCGCCACGAACCCAACAGCTTCGCCTTCGGCGCCTCGGTGATCCAGGACCCGGTCACCCAGCGGGTGCTGCTCGCGGTGGACCACCAGCGCTCGCTGGTCACCGACAGCACCGCCGAGCAGTTCATCGACACCTACGCCACCGCCCTGCACACCATGGCCGCCGCCGCCCGAGACCTCTGAGGACCCGTCATGACCGATCTGCTGGACCGCCTGCGCGCCACCGTCGCCGCCCACCCCGAGCGCACCGCCGTGCTGGCCGGCGCCGACCGCCTGGACTTCGCCGAACTCGACCGCCGCACCGCCGCCCTGGCCCGCGCCCTGCGCGCCCTCGGCGTCGGCCGCGGCGACCGGGTCGGCGTCCACCTCGGCCGCACCGCCGACCTGCCGGTCGCCCTGCTCGCCGTCTGGCGGGCCGGCGCCGCCTACGTCCCGCTCGACCCGGCCTACCCCGCCGAGCGGCTCGCCTTCATGGCCACCGACGCCGGGCTCGCCGCCCTGATCAGCGCCGACGGCCTCCCGGCCGCCGAGGGCGTGCCGGTGCTGCGCCCGGACGCCGCCGCCGACGGGCCCGACCTGCCGACCGGGGCGCACCCGCTCGACCCGGCCTACGTCATCCACACCTCCGGCTCCACCGGCCGCCCCAAGGGCGTCGAGGTGCCGCGCGGCGCCGTCGCCGCCCTGGTCGAGGCCCTGGAGGCCACCGGCGCCTACCGCGCCGGGCCCGGCGTGGTCGGCTGGAACGCCAGCGTCTCCTTCGACGCCTCCGTCCAGCAGTGGGCCCGGATCTGCCGCGGCGACACCGTCCTGGTCATCGGCGAGGAGCACCGCGCCGACCCGGCCCGGGTCGCCGCCCTGCTGGCCCAGCACGCCGTCACCGACCTCGACCTGACCCCCTCGCACTGGGAGCTGCTGCGCGAGCCGCTCGCCGGCGCCCGGGTGCCGCGGCTGTTCATGGGCGGCGAGCCCGTCCCCGAGCGCACCTGGCGGGAGCTGGCCGACGGCGGCATCGACGCGCTCAACCTGTACGGGCCCACCGAGTGCACCGTCGACGCCGTCACCGCGCCGATCAGCGGCCCCGGGCCGCACCTGGGCGAACCGCTGCCCGGGGTGCGCCTGCACCTGCTGGACGAGAAGCTCGCCGCCGTCCCCGACGGCGTCGTCGGCGAGCTGTACCTGGCCGGGCCCGGACTCGCCCACGGCTACGTCGGCCGGCCCGCACTGACCGCCGAGCGCTTCGTCGCCGACCCGTCCGGCGGGCCGGGAGCCCGGATGTACCGCACCGGCGACCAGGCCCGGCGCGGCGAGGGCGGCCGGCTGGAGTACGTCGGCCGGGTGGACCGCCAGGTCAAGCTGCGCGGCTACCGGATCGAGCTCGGCGAGGTCGAGCACGCCCTGGCCCGGCTGACGGGCGTCCAGGCCGCCGCCGTCACCGTCCACGAACCCGCCCCCGGCGACCGGCGCCTGGCCGGCTACGTCACCGGCGCCGTCACCGCCGCCGAGCTGACCGAGCGGCTGCGGGCCACCGTGCCCGCCCACCTGGTGCCCTCGGTGATCACCGTGCTGGACGCCCTGCCGCTCACCCCCAACGGCAAGGTCGACCTGGCGGCGCTGCCCGTCCCCGCCGCCCCCGCCGCCCCCGCGCAGGAGGCGGCGGCCGGCACCGGCGGACTGGCGGAGCGGGTCGCCGAGGTCTGGAGCACCGTGCTCGGCGTCACCGGCGTCCGGCCCACCGACGACTTCTTCTCGCTCGGCGGCCACTCGATCGCCGCGCTGCGGGTCGTCCACCTGCTGCGCCGCCGGCTCGGCATCGAACTCCAGCTGCGCCACCTGCTCGACTCGGCCGACCTGGCCGCCTTCACCGCCACCGTCGGGCAGGCCGCCGCGGCCGGCACCGCCGCCCCCCGGCCCGCCCTGACCGCCCGCGCCCGGGCGGCCGGCGCATGACCACCGCGCTGCGGGTGCGGCCCCGCGTCGAGGGGGACTGGCTGTTCGTCCCCGCGCCCCAACCCCACCGCCCCTACCGGCTGTTCTGCTTCCCGCACGCCGGGGGCGACGCCACCGCCTACACCCCGCTCGCCCGCGCCCTCGCCCCGGCCGCCGAGGTCTGGGCGCTGCGACCGCCGGCCCGCGGCGGCCGGCTCGGCCACCCGATGCCCGCGAGCTTCGACCTGCTGGTCGACGCCGTCCTGGAGGCCCTCACCCCGCACCTGACCGGCCGGTTCGGCTTCTACGGGCAGAGCTTCGGCGCCCTCCTCGGCTACGAGGTCGCCCGGGCGCTGCCCGCCGAGCGGCGCCCCGAGCTGGTCGTCGTCGCCGCCGCCTCGCCGCCCGCCGCCTGGGCCGGGGCGGACCGCCCCCGGTACACCGCCGACGAACTGCTGCGGCTGGCCGGGATGGGCGAACTCGTCGAGGGCGACGCCGACCTGAAGGAGAACGCGCTGCGCGGCATCCGCACCGACCTGGCCGTGGTCGACACCTACCGGCCCCGGCCCCACCCGCCGATCGGCTCCGCCCTGCACACCGTCGTCGGCGTCGAGGACCCCCTCCTCGCCGTGGGCGGCCTCGAAGGCTGGGCCGCCCACACCCGCGGCGGCTCCGGCCACCACGTCGTCCCCGGCGGCCACCTGCTCGCCACCGTCGACGGGCCCGGCCCGGTCGACCTGCTCTCCTCCCTCATCGCGCGGCCCGGCGCCGCCCACCAGTCCACGACGGAGCACTGATGCCAACCACCACCGCGGTCGACCTCACCGACCCCGACCTGTGGGCCCGCCCCGACACCCCCGCGCTGGTCGCGGAGCTGCGCCGGGAGTCCGCCGTCCACCGCACCGACACCGTCGACGACGGGCAGGTCTGGTCGGTGCTCTCCTACCGGCACTCCGCCGAGGTGCTGCGCAACGCCGCCCTCTACAGCTCCGAACAGGGCTCGCTGCTCGGCGCCGGCGAGGGCAACGTCCCGGTCGGCTCCGGCCGGATGATGGCCCTCACCGACCCGCCCCGGCACCGCGAACTGCGCGCCCCCGCCAACCCGTTCTTCGCCCCCGGCCCGGTGCGCGGCGCCGCCCGCGGCATCACCGACCTCGCCGCCTCGATCGTCGAGAAGGCCGTCGAACTGGGCGAGGTCGACCTCGTCGACGCCGTCTCCGCCCTCCCGCTGTCCGTCATGTGCGACCTCCTGGACGTCCCCGAGCAGGACCGCGAGATGGTCGAACGGGTCTGCGACGTCGCGTTCCTCGGCAACACCCCCGAGGAGCGCCGGGCCGGCCACCAGCAGCTCATCCCGTACCTGCTGCACCAGGTGATGCTGCGCCGGACGAACCCGAAGGACGACCTGATCAGCAAGATGGCGACCTACCGGGTCGGCGGCAAGCTGCTGCCGGTCGAGGACGTCGTGCTCAACCTGGACAACATCGTGGTCGGCGGCGTCCAGACGGTCCGTCACACCGCCGCCATGGGCCTCCACACCCTCACCCGGAACCCGGAACTGTGGCGGAAGCTGCAGCGCGGCGAGGTCGGCATGGACTCGGCCCTGGACGAACTCCTGCGCTGGACCTCGGTCGGGCTGCACACCCTGCGCACCGCGAGCCGGGACACCGAACTCGACGGCCACGCCATCCGGCGCGGCGACCGGGTCGCCGTCTGGGTGTGGTCCGCCAACCGGGACCCGGAGGCCTTCGACCGGCCCGAGGAGATCCTGCTCGACCGCAGCCCCAACAAGCACCTCGCCCTCGGCCTCGGCGCCCACTACTGCATCGGCGCACCGCTGGCCAAGGCCGAACTCGGCGCCCTGTTCACGGCGATGCTGGAACGCGTCGCCGTCATCGAGCCGACCGGGCCGGTCACCCACAACCGCTCGATCATCAACTTCGGCCTGGACCGCTTCCCGGTCCGCCTCCTCCCGCGCTGACGCCCGACGGCGGCAGCCACCCGCACCGAACTGCCGCGTACCTGCCTCGCCTCCTGCCGTTGCGGGCCCCGGGCCGCCCGTACCTTCGAATCAACCCAAGGAGGACACCATGAGCAACCCGTTCGAGGACGACAACGCCGGCTACCTGGTCCTGGCCAACGACGAGAACCAGCACTCCCTCTGGCCGGTCTGGATCGACGTGCCCGCCGGCTGGACCACCGTCCACGGCGAGGACACCCGCCAGGGCTGCCTGGACTACATCGAGGCCAACTGGACCGACATCAGGCCCGCCAGCCTGGTCGCCTCCCTCGCCCACCAGTGAGCGCCACCATGCCGACCTGGGAACTGAACCCCGGCCGCCCGGCCCTCGCCCACGCCCCGCGCACCGCCGACCTCGGAGAGGCCTGCGACTGGCTGCGGGAGAACGAGACCGAGCTCACCGACGCCCTGCACCGCCACGGCACGATCTTCCTGCGCGGCCTGCCGGTCGCGAGCACCGAGGACGTCGCGGCCGTGCGCGACGTGCTCATCCCCGAGCGCACCCCCTACCGCGAGAAGGCCACCCCGCGCAGCGACTACGGCAACGGGGTCTTCTCCTCGACCGACCTGCCGCCGGCCCAGCCGATCCGGATGCACAACGAGAACAGCTACACCCTCACGTTCCCCGGCCGGCTGCTCTTCGCCTGCCTGATCGCCCCCGAGGAGGGCGGGGCCACCCCGACCGCCGACTGCCGCAAGGTGCTCGACCACCTGCCGGCACACCTGGTCGAGCGGGGGCGGACCTCCGGCTGGACGCTCACCCGCGCCTACTCGGACTACGTCTCCCTCGGCTGGCGCACCGCCTTCGCCACCGAGGACCCCGCCGAGGTCGAGGCCTACTGCCGGGAGAACGGCATCACCTGCGAGTGGCGCCCGGACGGCAACCTGCGCACCAGCCAGCTGCGCCCCGCCACCATCCACCACCCGCGCACGGGTGAGGAGGTCTGGTTCAACCACCTCGCGTTCTGGAACGAGTGGTCGCTCGACCCGGACATCCACGAGGCGATGACCGAGGAGTTCGGCCCGGACGGCCTGCCGTTCAACACCGGATTCGGTGACGCCGAACCGCTCGGAAGCGCCGACGTCGACGCCCTCAACGAGGCGTACCACGCCGCGACCGTTCGCGAGCGGTGGCAGGTCGGCGACGTGATGCTGGTCGACAACGTGCTCTGCGCACACGGCCGGGACCCGTACCGCGGCGACCGCAGGATCGCCGTCTCGATGGGACAGCCGGTCGACGTCCTGGACTGCCGGCCCAGCGTCCGCCCGGACCTGGCCGCCGTCTGACCGCCGACCGACCGTCCCCATCCCGAACACCCCGTGCCGTGCCGTGACGTGAGTAGAGGAAGCACCGTGATCCCGGTTTCGTACGCCCAACAGCGTCTCTGGCTGATCGACCAGATCGAGGGGCCGACCGCGCTGTACAACCTGCCGTTCGCCCTGCGCCTGTGCGGCGAGCTCGACACCGCCGCGCTGCGCGCCGCGACGGCGGACGTGGTCGCCCGGCACGAGGCCCTCCGCACGGTGTTCCCGGTGGTCGGGGGAGTCCCGGTGCAGCGGATCCTGCCCGCCGAGGAGGCGCGGCCGCGCTTCCTGGTGCTGGACCGCGCACCGGCCGACTACCCCGCCCACCGGGACGCGGCCGCCGCCGAGACCTTCGACCTGAGCCGCGAACTGCCCATCCGGGTCACGGTGTTCACCCTCTCCCCGACCGAGCACGTGCTGCTCGTCGTGCTCCACCACATCGCCGGCGACGGCTGGTCGCTCGGCCCCCTGCTGCGCGACCTCGCCGAGGCCTACCGGGCCCGCCTCGCCGGCGACGCCCCGTCGTGGGAGCCGCTGCCGATCCAGTACGCCGACTACGCGCTCTGGCAGCGCGACCTGCTCGGCGACGAGCGCGACCCCGAGAGCCTGCTCGCCCGTCAACTCAACTACTGGCGAACCGCGTTGGCGGGCCTGCCGGAGGAACTGGAGCTGCCGACCGACCGCCCCCGACCGCCCGCCCCCACCGGCGCCGCCGACTCCGTCGACCTCGCCTGGGACGCCGGTCTGCACACCGCCCTGCTCACCCTCGCCCGCACCCACCGCACCACCCTGTTCACCGTCCTCCAGGCCGGCCTGGCCGCCCTGTTCACCCGGCTCGGCGCCGGCACCGACATCCCGCTCGGCACCGGCGTCGCCGGGCGCGCCGACGAGGCCCTGGACGACCTGGTCGGCTTCTTCGTCAACTCCCTGGTGCTGAGGGCCGACACGTCCGGCGACCCGAGCTTCGCCGAGCTGCTCGGCCGGGTCCGGGAGGCCCAGCTCGACGCCTTCGCCCACCAGGATCTCCCCTTCGAGCGCCTCGTCGAGGAGCTCAACCCGCCCCGCGCGCTCGGCCGCCACCCGCTGTTCCAGACCCTGCTGGTGCTGCAGAACCACGGGCAGGACACCGCACCCGACCTGCCCGGGCTGGAGAGCGCACCGGAACCGATCGGCCTGCGCGTCGCCAAGTTCGACCTCAACATCGGCATCGCCGAACAGCACGGCCCGGACGGCGCCCCCGCCGGACTCACCGGCTCGATCGAGTACGCCGCCGACCTCTACGACCGCGCCACCGTCACCGCCCTCGCCGACCGGCTCGGCCGGCTGCTGGCCGGCGCCGCCGCCGACCCGCGGGCGCCCATCGCCACCCTGGACGTGCTCGCCCCCGAGGAGCGCACCCGCATCCTCGTCGAATGGAACGCCACCGACGCCCCCCGGTGGAGCGGCACCCTCGTCGAGTCCTTCGAGCGCCGGGCCGACCGCACCCCGCACGCCACCGCCCTCGTCCACGACAGCGGCACCCTGACCTACGCCGAACTCGACACCCGCGCCAACCGCCTCGCCCACCACCTCACCGCCCTCGGCGTCGGCCCCGAGACCCCCGTCGCGATGCTGATGGAGCGCTCCGCCGACGTCGTCGTCGCCACCCTGGCCGTCCTCAAGGCCGGCGGCTGCTACGTCCCCATGCACCCCGGCCTGCCGCCCGAGCGGATGGCCGGCGTGCTCGCCGACACCGGCGCCCCCGTGCTGCTCACCGACCGCGCCGACCCGGGCTTCCCGCACGCCGCCGCCGTGGTCCGCCCCGGCGACGAGGCCGGCGCCCCGGCCCACCGCCCCGGCGTGCCCGTCCACCCGGACCAGCTCGCCTACGCGATGTACACCTCCGGCTCCACCGGCCGCCCCAAGGGCGTCGCCGTGCGCCACCGCGACGTGCTCGACCTCGCCGCCGACCGGCGCTGGCAGGACGGCCGCCACCAGCGCGTCCTGCTGCACTCCCCGCACGCCTTCGACGCCGCCACCTACGAGATCTGGACGCCGCTGCTGGCCGGCGGCACCGTCGTGGTCGCCCCGCCCGGCGCCCTCGACGCCACCGCCCTGCACGCCGTCACCACCCGCCACGACGTCACCGCCGTCTTCCTCACCAAGGCCCTGTTCGACCTCGTCGCCGAGCAGGCCCCGGAGACCTTCGCCGCCCTGCGCGTCGTCTGCACCGGCGGCGAGGCCGCCTCCGGGGTGCTGCTGCGCCGGGTCCTGGAGGCCTGCCCCGAGCTGCTGCTCGCCCACGTCTACGGCCCCACCGAGACCACCACCTTCGCCACCCACCACCCGCTCGCCCCCGCCGACCTCGACGGCCCCCGGGTGCCGATCGGCGGCCCGCTCGACAACATGCGCAGCTACGTCCTCGACGCCCGGCTGCGCCCCGTCCCGCCCGGCGTCCCCGGCGAGCTGTACCTCGCGGGCGCCGGCCTGGCCCGCGGCTACCTGGGCCGTCCCGGCCTGACCGCCGAACGCTTCGTCGCCTGCCCGTACCTGCCCGGCGGGAGGATGTACCGCACCGGGGACCTGGTGCGGCTGCGCGCCGACGGCGCCGTGGAGTTCCTCGGCCGGATCGACGGGCAGGTCAAGCTGCGCGGCTTCCGGATCGAACTCGGCGAGATCGAGGCGGCGCTGTCCCGCCACCCCGCCGTCCGCCAGGTCATCGTGATCGCCCGCGAGGACCGCCCCGGCGACACCCGGCTGGTCGCCTACTGCACCGCCGAGGCCTCGCTCACCCCGGCCGACCTGCGCGCCTTCGCCGGCACCGTGCTGCCCGGCTACATGGTCCCCGCCGTGGTCGTCCTGCTGGACGCGCTGCCGCTCAACGCCAACGGCAAGGTCGACCGCCGCGCCCTGCCCGCCCCCGACCTCGCCGCCGACGACACCGGGCGCGCCCCCCGCGACGAGCGCGAACGGGTGCTCTGCGAGCTCTACGGCGAACTCCTCGGCATCGACGACATCACCATCGACGACGACTTCTTCGCCCTCGGCGGCCACTCCCTGGTCGCCACCCGCCTGGTCGGCCGGGCCCGCACCGAGCTCGGCGTCGAACTCGCCATCGGCGACCTCTTCCAGGCCCCGACCGTCGCCGGGCTCGCCGACCGGCTCGCCGACCGCGCGACCGGCACCCCCGCCCCGGCCCGCCCGGCGCTGCGGCCCGTCGCCCGGCCCGAGCGGGTGCCGCTCTCCTTCGCCCAGCGCCGGCTCTGGTTCCTGGCCCGGGCCGACGGCCCCTCGGCCACCTACAACGTCACCCTCGCCCTGCGGCTGCGCGGCCCGCTCGACCCCGCCGCCCTGGAGGCCGCCCTCGGCGACGTCGTGCACCGGCACGAGGCCCTGCGCACCGTCTTCGGCGAGCACGACGGCACCCCGTACCAGCGCGTCCTCGACGCCCCCGCGACCGGCCTGCTCACCGTCACCGACCGCCCGAGCGACGAACTCGCCGGCCACACCTTCGACCTCGCCACCGACCTCCCGGTCCACGCCTACCTGCGGCCCGAGGGGGCCGAGGAGCACGTGCTGGTCCTGGTCGTCCACCACATCGCCGGGGACGGCGCCTCGCTGGGCCCGCTCTACCGCGACCTCACCGACGCCTACCGGGCCCGCCTCGCCGGCGACGCCCCGCCGTGGGAGCCGCTGCCCGTCCAGTACGCCGACTACGCGCTCTGGCAGCACGAGCTGCTCGGCGACCAGGACGACCCCGAGAGCCCGCTCTCCCGCCAGCTCGCCCACTGGCGCGAGGCGCTGGCCGGCGCGCCCGAGGAACTCCCGCTGCCGCTGGACCGCCCCCGCCCGCCGGTCGCCAGCCACCGCGGCGCGGTCGTCCCGCTGGAGTTCGACGCCGACCTGCACGCCCGGCTCACCGCGCTCGCCGCCGAGCACGGCGTGACCCTCTTCATGGTCCTGCGGGCCGCGTACGCCACCCTGCTGCACCGCTTCGGCGCGGGCACCGACCTGCCCATCGGCACCCCGCTGGCCGGCCGCCTCGACGAGGCCGTGCAGGAGCTGGTCGGCTTCTTCGCCAACACCCTGGTGCTGCGCACCGACCTGTCCGGCCGCCCGAGCTTCGCCGAGCTGCTGGCGAGGGTCCGGGAGAGCGACCTGGCCGCCCACGCCCACCAGGACGTGCCCTTCGAGCGCCTGGTGGAGGAGCTGAACCCGACCCGGTCGACCGCCTGCCACCCGCTGTTCCAGGTGATGCTGGCCTTCGCGGGCGCCGCCGAGGACGGCCCGGACCTGCCCGGCGTGACGGTGACGGAGGAGCCGGTCGACTTCGGGACGGCCACCTTCGACCTCACCCTGCGCCTGGTCGAGCGGCAGGGCGCCGAGGGCGCCGCCGCGGGGCTGGCCGGCGTGCTGGAGTACGCCACCGACCTGTTCGACCGCGGGAGCGCCGAACAGCTGGCCGCCGCCCTGGAGTCGGTCCTCCGCCAGGTCGCCGCCGACCCCCGGCGGTCCGTCGCCGGGCTGGACGTCCTGCCCGCCGGGCGGCGGGCCGCGGAGGCGGGCGACCACACCCCGCTGCCCGCGACGGTGCCCCTGGTGCCGGCCGTCTTCGAGGCGCAGGCCGCGGCCACGCCGGACGCGGTGGCCCTGGTCTGCGGCGAGCTCTCGCTGACCTTCGCCGAGCTGAACGCCCGGGCCAACCGGCTCGCCCACACGCTGATCGCCCGGGGCATCGGCCCCGAGCGCGTGGTGGCGCTGGCCCTGCCGCGCTCGGCCGAGACGGTGGTGGCCGTCCTCGCGGTGCTCAAGGCCGGCGGCGCCCACCTGCCGCTGGACGCCGAGTACCCGGCCGAGCGGACGGCGCACATGCTGGCCGAGGCCCGCCCGGCGCTGGTACTCACCGACGACCGCTGGCCGCTGCCCGAGGTGCTCGACGGGCACCCCGCGCTCGACCTCGCCGAGGGCGCGGAAGGCCCGCAGACCGACCCGGCGCCGCGGGCCACGGCGGCCGACGCCGCCTACGTCATCTTCACCTCCGGCTCCACCGGCCGCCCCAAGGGCGTCGTGGTGCCGCACGGCGGCATCGCCGCGCTGCTGGCCGCCCACCGCGCGGGCGTGATGGCCGGGGTCGCCCGGCAGCGGGTCGCGCTCACCGCCTCGCTCTGCTTCGACGCCTCCTGGGACGGCCTGCTGTGGCTGGTCGCCGGCCACGAGCTGCACCTGATCGGCGGCGACGTACGGCGCGACGCCCGGGCCCTGGTCCGCCACGCGCGCGAGCAGGGCATCGGCGTCCTGGAGGTGACGCCCTCCTACGCCGAGCAGCTGATCGAGGAGGGCCTGCTGGAGGAGCCCGCGCCGGCCCTGGTGCTGCTCGGCGGCGAGGCCGTCGGCCAGGCGCTCTGGACGCGGCTGCGCGAGGCCCCGGGCACCGCCGCCCACAACCTCTACGGCCCGACCGAGTGCACCGTCGACGCCCTGACCCACCCGCTGGAGGCCACCGGGCGGCCCGTCCTCGGACGCACCGTCGCCGGCACCCGCTGCCACGTCCTCGACGAGTACCTCAATCCCGTCCCGGCGGGGGTGCCGGGGGAGCTGTACCTCGCGGGCGCCGGCCTGGCCCGCGGCTACCTGGCGCGGCCGGGCCTGACGGCGGAGCGCTTCGTAGCCTGCCCGTTCGAGCCGGGCGCGCGCATGTACCGCACCGGGGACCTGGTGCGCCGCACCCGCGACGGGGAGCTGGAGTACCTCGGCCGCACCGACCACCAGGTGAAGATCCGCGGCTTCCGGATCGAACCCGGCGAGATCGAGCGCGCCCTGACCGCCCACCCGCGGGTGCTCCAGGCGGCCGTCCTGCCCGACGGGGACGGGCTGCGCCTGGTCGCGTACGTGGTCGCCGACGGCCCGCTCGACCCGGCCGAGCTGCGCGCCACCGCCGCCCGGACGCTGCCCGGCTACATGCTGCCGGCCGCGATCGTGCCGCTGGACGCGCTGCCGCTGAACGCCAACGGCAAGCTGGACCGGTCCGCCCTCCCGGCACCGGACTTCGGGGCGCTGTCGGCCGGCCGGGCGGCGCGCACCCCGCAGGAGGAGATCCTGTGCGGGCTGTTCGCGGAGGTGCTCGGCCTGGAGGGCGTCGGCATCGACGACGACTTCTTCGACCTCGGCGGCCACTCGCTGCTGGCCACCAAGCTGCTCAGCCGGGTGCGGGCGGCGCTGGGTGCCGAGCTGGGGATCCGGGACGTCTTCGAGGCGCCGAGCGTGGCCGGGCTGGCCGCCCGCCTGGGCGCCGGCTCCGAGCGGGCGGCGCTCGGTACGGACCGTGAGCGCCCCGACCGCGTCCCGCTGTCCTTCGCCCAGCAGCGCCTGTGGCTGATCGACCGGATGGAAGGCCCCAGCGCCCTCTACAACGCGCCGCTGGCGCTGCGCCTGACGGGGGAGCTGGACGCCGCCGCGCTGGAGCTCGCCCTCGGCGACGTGGTCGCCCGGCACGAGAGCTTGCGCACCCTGATCGAGGAGTTCGACGGCACCCCCTACCAGCGCGTCCTTCCGGCCGGGGAGGCCGTGGTCCCGCTCGACACCCGGGACTGCCCCGCCGACGAGGTGGCCGCCACGGTGGCCGGACTGTGCCGCCACGCCTTCGACCTGCGCACCGAACTCCCCGTCCGCGCCGCCCTGCTGAGGGTCGCGGCCGAGGAGCACGTGCTGGTCCTGGCGCTGCACCACATCGCCAGCGACGGCTGGTCCCTCGGCCCGCTGGTCCGCGACCTCACCGGCGCCTACGCGGCCCGCGCCGAGGGCGCCGCCCCCGGCCGGGCGCCGCTGCCCGTCCAGTACGCCGACTACGCGCTCTGGCAGCGCGAGCTGCTCGGCGAGGAGAGCGACCCCGAGAGCCTGGCGGCCCGCCAGCTCGCCCACTGGCGCGAGACCCTGGCGGACCTCCCGGACGAGGCGACGCTGCCGCTGGACCGCCCCCGCCCGCCCGTCGCCTCCCACCGCGGCGACCGGGTGGCGCTCACCCTGGACGCCGAGTGCCACCGCGAACTGGTCGCGCTCTCCCGGGCCCACCGGGTCACCCTGTTCATGACCGTGCAGGCGGCCCTCGCCGCGCTGCTCACCCGCCTCGGCGCGGGCACCGACGTCCCGATCGGCTCGGTGGTGGCCGGGCGCTCCGACGAGGCGCTGGACGAGCTGGTCGGCTTCTTCGTCAACACCCTGGTGCTGCGCACCGACACGTCCGGGAACCCGAGCTTCGCCGAACTGCTCGGCCGCGCCCGGGAGACCGCCCTCGGCGCCTACGCCCACCAGGACGTGCCCTTCGAGCGCCTGGTGGAGGAGCTCAGGCCGGCCCGCTCGCTGGCCCGCCACCCGCTGTTCCAGATCATGCTGGTGCTCCAGAGCAACGAGCGGGCCGAGCCGGCCACGGCGGGCCTGCACGTCGAGCCGCTCGCGGCGGGCAACGGCTCCGCCAAGTTCGACCTCAGCCTGATCGCCGAGGAGTCCTTCGGCCCCGACGGCGAGCCCGCCGGGATCGACTGCGCCCTCGACTTCGCCACCGACCTCTTCGACCGGGAGACGGTCGAGGCCGTCGCCGTGCGCCTCGGCCGGCTGCTGGCGGCGGTGGCCGCCCGGCCCGAGCTGCCGATCGGCCGGATCGAGCTGCTGTCGGCCGAGGAGCGCGCCGCGCTCCCGGCGGCCGGCGCCGCCCTGCCGGCCGAACTCCCGCTGCTGCCCGCCGCCTTCGCGGCCCAGGCCGCCCGCACCCCGGAGGCCGTCGCGCTGGTCTGCGGCGAGGTCCGGCTGACCTTCGCCGAACTGGACACCCGGGCCGAGCGGCTCGCCCACCGCCTGCGGGCCGCGGGCGCCGGGCGGGAGTCGGTGGTCGCCCTCGCCCTGCCGCGTTCGGCGGAGACGGTGGTCGCCATGCTCGCCGTGCACAAGGCCGGCGGCGCCTACCTGCCGCTGGACGCCGAGTACCCGGCCGAGCGCACCGCCCACATGCTCGCCGACGCCCGCCCGGCGCTCGTCCTCACCGACGACCGCTGGCCACTGCCCGAGGTGCTGGCCGGCCTGCCCGTCCTGGACGTCGCCCCGCCGTCCGAGGACGCCCCGCCGGCCGACGACGCCGAGGACGCCGCGCCCGACCCGGGGTGGTGCGCCCTCGACCCGGGCGACGCCGCCTACGTCATCTACACCTCCGGCTCCACCGGCCGCCCCAAGGGCGTCGTGGTGCCGCACGGCGCCGTCGCCGCCCTGCTCGCCGCCCACCGCGCCGCCCTGATCCGGGGCACCGAGGAGGCCCACGGCCGGCAGCGGATCGCGCTCACCGCCTCGCTCTGCTTCGACGCCTCCCTGGAGCCCCTGCTCTGGATGTTCGCCGGGCACGAGCTGCACCTGATCGGCGACGAGCTGCGCCGCGACCCGGCGGCGCTGGTCCGCCACACGGCCGCCGCCGGGATCGACGCCCTGCACCTCACCCCGTCCTACACCGAGCAGCTGATCGAGGAGGGGCTGCTGGACGCACCCGCGCCGCGCCTCCTGCTGCTCGGCGGCGAGGCCGTCGGCCAGGCGCTGTGGCAGCGGCTGCGGGAGCACCCCGACACCGCGGGCCACAACTTCTACGGTCCGACCGAGGCCACCGTCTACGCGCTGACCCAGCCGTTCGACGCGGCGCGGCGCCCCGGTCTCGGCGGCCCGATCGCCGGGGTGCGGGCGTACCTCCTGGACGAGTACCTCAACCCCGTCCCGACGGGTGTGCCGGGGGAGCTGTACCTCGCGGGCGCCGGCCTGGCCCGCGGCTACCTGGCGCGGCCGGGCCTGACGGCGGAGCGCTTCGTCGCCTGCCCGTTCGAGCCGGGCGCGCGCGTGTACCGCACCGGGGACCTGGCCCGCCGCACCCGCGACGGCGGCGTCGAGTACCTCGGCCGCACCGACCACCAGGTGAAGATCCGCGGCTTCCGGATCGAACCCGGCGAGATCGAGCAGGTGCTGGCCCGCCACCCCGCCGTCCGCCAGGCCGTGGTCACCGTCCGGGAGAGCGACACCGGCGACCGCCGCCTGGTCGGCTACTGCACGGTGGATCGGGAGGCGCCCGAACTCGCCGCCGAGCTGCGGCGCTTCGCCGCCGAGTCGCTGCCCGGCTACATGGTGCCGGCCGCCGTCGTCCTGCTCGACACCCTGCCCCTGACGGGCAGCGGCAAGGTGGACCACCGGGCGCTGCCCGCGCCGGACTTCGGGGCGCTGTCGGCGGGCCGGGCGGCGCGCACCCCGCAGGAGGAGATCCTGTGCGGGCTGTTCGCGGAGGTGCTCGGTCTGGAGGGCGTCGGCATCGACGACGACTTCTTCGACCTGGGCGGCCACTCGCTGCTGGCCACCAGGCTGCTCAGCCGGGTGCGGGCGGTGCTGGGTGCCGAGCTGGGGATCCGGGACGTCTTCGAGGCGCCGAGCGTGGCCGGGCTGGCCGCCCGCCTGGGCGCCGGCTCGCGGCGACCGGCGCTGAGCGCGGCGGGCGAACGCCCGGAGCGCGTCCCGCTGTCCTTCGCCCAGCAGCGCCTGTGGCTGATCGACCGGATGGAAGGCCCCAGCGCCCTCTACAACCTGCCGCTCGTCCTGCGCGTGGCGGGCGAGCTGGACGCCGCCGCGCTGGAGCTCGCCCTCGGCGACGTGGTCGCCCGGCACGAGAGCCTGCGCACCCTGATCGAGGAGTTCGACGGCACCCCCTACCAGCGGATCCTGCCCGCCGGGCAGGCCCGCGTCCGGGTCGAGCTGCTGCCGCCCGGCACCGAACCGGCGAGCTGCACGGCCCGCCCCTTCGACCTGGCCGCCGACCTGCCCGTCCGCGCCCACGTCATCCCGGCCGGGCCCGGGGAGTACCTGCTCGCCCTCGTCCTGCACCACATCGCCGGGGACGGCTGGTCGATGGGCCCGCTGCTGCGCGACCTCGCCACGGCCTACGCGGCCCGCACCGGCGGCGCGGCCCCGCAGTGGGCGCCGCTGCCCGTCCAGTACGCCGACTACGCGCTCTGGCAGCGCGAGCTGCTCGGCCGGGAGGAGGGCGGGGAGAGCCTGCTCGCCCGCCAGCTCGCCCACTGGCGCGAGGCGCTGGCCGGTCTGCCCGAGGAGCTGTCGCTGCCCGTCGACCGGCCGCGCCGCGCGGCCGCCTCGCACCGCGGCGAGCGGGTCGTCGTCCCGTACGGCGCGGAACTCCACCGCGCTCTCGGCGAGTTGTCGCGCCGGCACCGGGTGACGATGTTCATGACCGTGCAGGCGGCCCTCGCCGCGCTGCTCACCCGACTCGGCGCGGGCACCGACGTCCCGATCGGCTCGGTGGTGGCCGGGCGCGGCGACGAGGCGCTGGACGAGCTGGTCGGCTTCTTCGTCAACACCCTCGTCCTGCGCACCGACACGTCCGACGATCCGAGCTTCACCGAGCTGCTGGCCCGCGTCCGGGAGACCCAGCTCGACGCCCACGCCCACCAGGACGTGCCCTTCGAACGCCTGGTGGAGGAGCTGAACCCGGCCCGCTCGCTGGCCCGCCACCCGCTCTTCCAGGTGATGCTGCTGCTGGAGGGCCGGGGCGACTCGGCGCCGCTCGCCGCGGCCGGCCTGGACGCCTCGGCGGTGTCCTCCGCCGGGACGGTCGCCAAGTTCGACCTGAGCGTGGGCCTCGGCGAGTCCTTCGACGCGGACGGCGCACCCGCCGGCCTGGAGTGCGCGATCGACTTCGCCACCGACCTCTTCGACCGGGAGACGGTCGAGGCGATCGCCGTGCGCCTCGGCCGGCTGCTGGCGGCGGTGGCCGCCCGGCCCGAGCTGCCGATCGGCCGCATCGAGCTGCTGTCGGCCGAGGAGCGCGCCGCGCTCCCGACCGCCGGCGCCGCCCTGCCGGCCGAACTCCCGCTGGTCCCGGCCGCCTTCGCGGCCCAGGCCGCCCGCACCCCGGAGGCGGTCGCGCTGGTCTGCGGTGAGGTCCGGCTGACCTTCGCCGAGCTGAACGCCCGCGCCAACCGGCTCGCCCACCACCTGATCGGGCGAGGCATCGGACCCGAGTCCGTGGTCGCCCTCGCCCTGCCGCGGTCGGCCGGGAGCGTGATCGCGACCCTGGCCGTGCTCAAGGCCGGCGCGGCCTACCTGCCGCTGGACGCCGACCACCCGGCCGACCGCACCGCCCGCACCCTCGCCGACGCGGCCCCCGCCCTCGTCCTCACCGACGACGGCTGGCCCCGGCCCGAGGCGCTGGCCGGCGCCCCCGTGCTGGCCCTCGCCGAGGCCACCGGGCCGGACACCGACCCGGCCCCGCGCGCCTCGGCCGGCCACGCCGCCTACCTGATCTACACCTCCGGCTCCACCGGCCGCCCCAAGGGCGTCGTCGTCCAGCACGGCAGCCTCGCCGCCCTGCTGGCCGTCCACCGGGCCGGGCCGATCGCCGCCGCCGAGGCCTTGCACGGCCGACTGCGCGTCGCGCTCACCGCCTCGCTCTGCTTCGACGGGTCGCTGGAGAGCCTGCTCTGGATGTTCGCCGGGCACGAGCTGCACCTGATCGGCGACGAGCTGCGCCGCGACCCGGCCGCGCTGGTGCGGTACGTGCGCGCGGAGGGCATCGGCGCCATGGACGTCACCCCGTCCTACGCCGAGCAGCTCCTCGCCGAGGGCCTGCTGGAGGGCGCCGCCCCGGCCGTCCTGGTGCTGGGCGGCGAGGCCGTCGGCCAGCAGCTCTGGACGAGCCTGCGCGCGGCGCCGGGCACCACCGCCTACAACCTGTACGGCCCGACCGAGGCCACCGTCTACGCCCTCGGCCGGCCGCTCGGCGGGGCGGAGCGCCCCGGTCTCGGCGGCCCCGTCGCCGGGGTGCGGGCGTACCTCCTGGACGAGTACCTCAACCCCGTCCCGCCGGGCGTGCCCGGGGAGCTGTACCTGGCCGGCCCGGGCCTGGCCCGCGGCTACCTGGGCCGCCCCGGCCTGACGGCGGAACGCTTCGTCGCCTGCCCGTTCGAGCCGGGCGTGCGCATGTACCGCACCGGGGACCTGGCCCGCCGCACCCGCGACGGGGAGCTGGAGTACCTCGGCCGCACCGACCACCAGGTGAAGATCCGCGGCTTCCGGATCGAACTCGGCGAGATCGAGCACGTGCTGACGCTCCACCCGCGGGTCGGCGCCGCCGCCGTGCTGCCCGCCGCGGACGGGCTGCGCCTGGTCGCCTACGTGGTGGCCGACGGCCCGCTCGACCCCGCCGAACTGCGCGCCTTCGCCGCCGGCCACCTGCCCGGCTACATGCTGCCCGCCGCCGTCGTCCCGCTGGCCGCGCTGCCGCTCACCGGCAGCGGCAAGCTCGACCGGACGGCGCTGCCCGCACCGGACTTCGGGCAGCTCGCCGGCGGCCGCGCCGCCCGGACGCCGCAGGAGTCGATCCTGTGCGGGCTGTTCGCGGAGGTGCTCGGCCTGGAGGCCGTCGGCATCGACGACGACTTCTTCGACCTCGGCGGCCATTCCCTGCTCGCCATGAAGCTGCTCGCCGAGGTCCGCGGCGCCCTCGGCACGGACCCCGGCATGCGGGCGCTGTTCGAGACACCCACCGTGGCCGGGCTCGCCCGACGGCTCGACCACGGCCCGGCGCCCGACGCGCTGGACGTCCTGCTGCCGCTGCGCGCCGGCGGCGACCGGCCCCCGCTGTTCTGCGTCCACCCGGCGGCCGGCATCAGCTGGGTCTACTCCGGGCTGCTGCGCCACCTCGGCCCCGAGCAGCCGGTGTACGGCCTCCAGGCCCGGGGCCTGCGCGGCGACGCACCGGCGAGCGTCGCCGAGATCGCCGAGGACTACGTGCGGCAGATCCGCGCGGTGCGCCCCGACGGCCCGTACCACCTGCTGGGCTGGTCCTTCGGCGCGGTGGTCGCGCAGGAGATGGCCGTGCGGCTGCGGGCCGAGGGCGCCGAGGTCGGCCTGCTGGCCCTGCTCGACGGCGCCCCGGCGGTCCGCACCGCCGACGCCCCGCCCGTCGAAACCGCCGACACCCTCGCGGAGTTGCTGCACTCGCTCGGCCACGACCCGGCGGACGGCCGGGGCCTCGCCGATCTGCGGGCCGTGCTCGGGGAGGCCGTGGCCGTGCTGCCGGAGGTCTTCGACCGGCACCGCAAGCTGATGGCCGAGCACGTGCCGGCCCGCTACCGGGGGGACGCCGTCTTCTTCGGGGCGACCACCGGCAAGCCAGCCGACTGGCCGTACGAGCAGAGCTGGCGGCCGTACCTGGACGGCCGGATCGAGAGCCACCGCCTGGCCTGCGCCCACGGCGAGCTGACCCGGCCGGAACCCCTCGCACGGATCGCCGCCGTGCTGACCGAGAAGCTGCACACCGAGAAGCCGCACACCCAGAAGCCGGGAGCGTGACCCGCGATGACCACCACCGTCCCGATCGAATCACCGGCGCCGCCGGAGCGGCCGCGCGGCCGGTGGGGCCTGTGGGCCCAGGGGGACTTCCGCCGGCTCTGGATCGGTGAGACCACCAGCACCCTCGGCACGGCCGTCGGAAGCGTGGCGCTGTCCCTGGTGGCCGTGGTCACCCTGGGCGCCGGCCCCTTCGCGGTGGGCGTGATCAACGCCGCCGCCTGGCTGCCCTGGCTGTTCCTCGGCCTGCCGGCCGGAGCCTGGGTGGACCGCTGGCCCCGGCTGCGGGTGATGCTGGTCTGCGACCTGCTGCTGCTCGTCCTCTTCGCCAGTGTCCCGGTGTCCGCGTGGCTGGGGGCGCTCTCCCTCGCCCAGCTGGTGGTGGTGGCCCTGCTGACCGGGGCGGTGAAGGTGTTCTTCTCCACCGCCTACGGGGCGGTGCTGCCCACCCTGGTGGCGAAGGCCGACCTGCTGGAGGCCAACGTCAAGCTGCGCTCCGGGGCCTCGGCGGCGGAGATCGCCGGCCCGGGCGCGGCCGGTCTGCTCGCGCAGGCCTTCGGCGCCGCCAGCGGGATGCTCGCCGACTCGCTCACCTACCTGGTGTCGGCGTTCTGCCTGCGGCGGATCAGGACGGAGGAGCGCCCCCCGCCGGTATCAGAACGGCGCGGCATCCCGCGCGAGATCGGCGAGGGCGTCCGGTTCCTGCTGCGCGATCCCTACCTGCGCACGTTCGCCTGCTTCGCGGCGGTCGGCAACCTGGGACTGAACGGCATCCAGGCGGTGCAGACGGTCTTCCTGGTGCGCAGCGTGGGGATCGAACCGGGCGCGGTGGGCGCGGTGTTCGCGCTGGTGAGCGTCGGCGGGCTGGCCGGTGCGATGCTGGCCGGGCGGATCGCCCGCAGGCTGGGCACCGCGCGCGGGCTGCTGGTCTGCGAGCTGGTGGTCGCGCCCTTCATCCTGCTGCTGCCGCTGGCGGGCGAGCGGCTGCCGCTCGTGGTCAGCGCGCTCGCCTGGGCCGTCGCGGTCTGCGGCGTGGTGGCGGGCAACGTCCTGGCCGGCAGCTTCTCCCAGGCCTACTGCCCGCCCGAGATGATCGGCCGGATCAGGGCCAGCTCCGCGACCCTCAACTACAGCGCGATCCCGGTGGGAGCCCTGCTCGGCGGCTGGCTCGGCGAGGTGATCGGCGCCCGCGGCACCATCTGGCTGATGGCGGGCGTGCTGCTCTCGGCCGGCGGGGTGCTGCTGGCCAGCCCGCTGCGCGGCCTGCGCGACTTCCCGACCCGGCCGTCGGACCCCGCCGCCTGACCGCGCCGCCCCGCCCCGCCCCAGCCCGCGCCACCTCGCGCCACCTCCCGACCCGCCCTCACCCGGAGGCCCCGATGACCCGCACCGCCCGCCCGCGCCACTACCTGATGTGCCGTCCGACCCACTTCGAGGTCAGCTACGCGATCAACCCGTGGATGGACCCCGCCAAGCCGGTGGACACCGACCTCGCCGTCGCCCAGTGGGAGCGGCTGTACGCCCTCTACGGCGAGCTCGGCCACCGGGTCGACCTGATCGACCCGCTGCCCGGCCTGCCCGACATGGTCTACGCGGCCAACGGCGCCACCGTGGTGGACGGCAAGGTGCTCGGCGCGCGCTTCCGCAACGCCGAGCGGGCCGCCGAGGGCCCGGCCTACCTGGAGTGGTTCCGCGCCCGGGGCTTCGAGACGCGCGATCCGGAGCACGTCAACGAGGGCGAGGGGGACCTGCTGCTGACCGCGGGCTCCGTGCTGGCCGGGCGGGGCTTTCGCAGCGTGACCGACGGGCACGCGGAGGCCCAGGAGTTCTTCGGCCGGCCGGTGATCGGGCTGGAGCTGGTCGACCCGCGCTACTACCACCTGGACACCGCGCTCGCCGTGCTCGACGGCGACGAGATCATGTACAACCCGGAGGCCTTCTCGGCCGGCAGCCGTGCCGTCCTGCGGCGGCTGTTCCCGGACGCGCTGCTGGTGGGCGGCGAGGACGCGGCGGTGTTCGGCCTCAACGCGGTGAGCGACGGCCTGCACGTGGTGCTGCCGGAGGCGGCCGTCGGCCTGGCCGCGCGGCTGCGCGAGCGCGGCTTCCGGCCGATCGGGATGGACCTCAGCGAGCTGCTCAAGGGCGGCGGCAGCGTGAAGTGCTGCACCCTGGAGATCCGTTCGGAGGTCTGAGAAGCGGCTCGGCCGGGCACCGGTGATCAGTGGTGACCACCGGTGCTCGGCTGTAGATCGGCCGTTGACCGCCCCCGGCCAGACTGGTGCCACACCACGACGGAACCCCTTCCCCCCGGGGAAGCGACCCAAGGGAGCACCAGAGATGACGCAGCGTCCGGCCACCGCCCGTACCCGCCTGCGGCTGTTCACGGTCGGCCTCGGGGTGGTCGTCGCCCTGGGCGCGGGCCTCTCCGCCACGGTCGCCGTGGCGGAGTCGGCCGGCACCGGGACGGCGACGGTGGTGAGCGGCGACGCGACGCCGACGGCCGTCCCCACCCCGACCCCGACCAGCACCGGGCACGGCAGCACCGGCGACTGGAACAGCACCGGTTCCTGAGCGTGCCGGGCCCCGTGCACGCCGGTTCCTGAGCGCGCCGAAGCCGGGCGCAGGATCGATTCTTCAGCAGCCCGACGACAGCCGGTCGGCGGCCCGCCGCCCCTTCGGGACCGAGGGAGCCGACGGGACCGACGGAGCCGATCCGGCCGATGCGGCAGAACCCTCCCGCGGGGACAGCAGCCCCGCCACCTCCGCCGCCTCCGGCAGCCCCAGCCGGACGAAGATCCGGTGCGCCTCCCGCAGCCGGCCGCCCGCCTCGGCCTCCCGCCCGAGGTCGGCCAGGGTCCGGCCCAGCACCACCAGCGCGTGGCCCTGGTCCCGTTCGGCACCCAGCTCCTCGCACAGCTCCAGCGACTGCCCGGCGTGCTCCAGCGCCTCGTCCGTCCGGCCCAGCGACCGCAGACTGTCCGCCATCCGGTAGCGGGCGTGCGCCGCCCGGGCCCGCAGACCGGCCGCCGAGGCCACCACCAGGCACTCGCCGAACCAGGTGACCGCCTCCTCGTGCCGCCCCAGCCCGTGCAGCGCCAGCCCCAGCACGTACAGGGTGTACGCCCGGCCCGGATCGTCGTGCCGGGTCCGCAGTTCGGCCAGCGCCTCGTGGCAGATCGGCACCGCCTCGGCGGCCCGCCCGCTGCGCACCCGGGCCAGCGCCGCGTTCACCGTCGTCACCAGCGCCCCGGAGCGGTGGCCGAGTTCGCGGGCCAGCAGCAGCGCCTCGTCGTAGTGCCCGACGGCCTCGTCGTAGCGGCTGAGGAACTGGCAGACCAGGCCGAGGTCGTTCAGCGCCTGGCGCAGGATCACCGTGTCGCCCGCCGAGCGGGAGGCGGCCACCGCCAGCCGGGAGGCCGCCTCCGCCTCCTCCAGCCGGGTGGCGGCCAGGGCGACGTTGCCGCGGAGGAAGTGCGCCCGGCCAGCTGCCCGGTGGTCGGCGCGGTGGACCGCGGCGGCGGCCAGGGCCTGTGCGGTGGTGGCCAGCTGACGGCTGGGCGGGGCGAGGACGAACGGCGTGAGCGCGATCAGCATATCGATCGCGGCGCGCAGCGGCTCGGGCCCCGGCCCCGGCCCCTGCCCCGGCCCGTGCGCACGGGCGTCGGCAGCGGCGGGCGGGGCGGCCGCGGCGTCGTCCGCGACGGTCCAGCCCGCCACCTGGGCGGCCAGCGCGATCGCCCCGGAACCCTCCGCCTCGGCCCAGGCCCGCGCCCCGTCCGGGCCGTCCAGCGGAACGCCCGCGCTGCGGGCGGGCCCCAGCGCGCCGGCCGCCGGATCCCCGGGAACGGCGTGCTGGAAGGCCGTGCACGCGGTGGCCAGCAGGTGGTCGAGCATCCGGTCGCGGGCCGCCACCGCCGCGCCGGGATCGTCCGGACGGCGCCGGGCGAACGCGCGCAGCAGGTCGTGGAAGCGGTAGCGGCCGGGGAAGGGCGACTCCATCATCGCCACGTCCACCAGGGCCTCCAGCAGGTCCTCGGCGTCGTACTCGTCGAGGTCCAGCAGGGCGGCCGCGGCCTGCAGCCCGAGATCCGGGCCGTCCACCGAGGCGGCCAGCCGGAACGCCCGGGCCTGGGCGGGCGTCAACTGGCGGTAGCTCAGTTCGAAGGCGGCCGCCACCTCCAGGTCGCCGATGCGCAGCTCGTCGATCCGGCGGCGCTCGACCGCCAGCCGGCGGCCCAGCGTCTGCACCGTCCAGCTCGGCCGGGCGGCCAGCCGGGCCGCCACGATCCGCACCGCGAGCGGGAGGTGGCCGCAGACGAGCAGCAGCTCCCGGGCGGCCTCGGCCTCGGCGGCCAGCCGTTCGGCGCCGATGGTGCGGCCCAGCAGTTCGAGCGCCTCCTCGGGTTCGAAGACGCCCAGGTCGGCCTGGACGGTCGCGGGCAGTCCGGACAGCCGGGTGCGGCTGGTGGTGAGCACGGCGCAGCCGACCGCGCCCGGCAGCAGCGGTCTGATCTGCGCGGTGTCGTGGACGTTGTCGAGCACCAGCAGCAGTCGCCGGCCGTCCACCACCGAGCGGAACAGCGCCGAGCGGGCGTCCAGTCCGTCCGGCACCGCGTCGGCCGGCACGCCGAGCGCCACCAGGAAGCCGCTGAGCACCGCCTCCGGATCGGCCGGGGTGGCGTCGGCGCCCCGCAGGTCGACGTAGAGCTGCCCGTCCGGGTAGGCCTCGCGCACCCTGTGGGCGACGTGCAGGGCCAGCGCGGTCTTGCCGACCCCGCCCATGCCGACCACGGTCGCGATCGCCAGCGCCTGCTGGCCGGGCGCGCCGAGGGCCCCGACCAGCCGCTCCACCAGCACCGTACGGCCGGTGAAGTCGGCCGCGTCGGGCGGGAGCTGGGCCGGTCTGGGGGCCGGCACGCCGTTCCCGGCCGGGGCGGCGGCGGGTGCGTCCGGCACCGCGGGTCCGCCGGCCGGCTCCGGCGATCCGGCCCCGGGCACGGTCTGCTCCGCCGGGCCGGGGAGGGGTGCGGCCGGCCCGGGCACGGCGGACACCGGCCGGAGGGCCGGCGCCGGGGCGGCCAGCGTCGGGTCGCCCTCCAGGATCCGCTGGTGCAGCAGGTCCAGCTCCGCCCCGGGCGCCACGCCCAGCTCGGCCAGGAACAGCTGACGCGCGCCGCGGAACACCGCCAGTGCGTCCGCCTGCCGCCCGGCCTGGTACAGCGCGCGCATCAGCAGCCCGTACGCCCGCTCGTGCAGCGGGTGTTCGGTGGTCAGCGAGGTCAGCTCCGGGATGCACCGGGAGTAGCGGCCGAGCGCCAGGTCCAGGGCGATCCGCTCCTCCAGCAGGGTCAGCCGCAGCTCCTGGAGCCGCTGGCGCTGGCGCTGCGCGAACGGGCCGGGGATGCCGGCCAGCGGCTCGCCCTGCCACAACTCCAGTGCCTGGTTCAGCAGATCACGCGCCTGCTGCGGCTCCCCGGCGGCCGCCGTGCGCTCGGCCTGCGCCGCCAGCTCCTCCGCCTGCGCCGCGTCCACCGCGTGCTTGGGCAGCACCAGCCGGTAGCCGTCCCCGACCGAGGTCAGTACGGTCGGCGCGTCCGGTTCCTCGCCGTGCAGCACCTTGCGCCACCGCCAGGCGTACGTGCGCACCGTCGTCATCGCGGTGCCCGGCGGCTCCTCGCCCCACAGGGCGTCGATCAGGTCGGTGGCGCTCGCGCCGTGGCCGGGCCGCAACAGCAGCACCGCCAGCATCGCCTGCTGCTGGGGGCTGCCCACCTTCAGCGCGGTCGCGCCGCGCTGCGCTCTCATCAGTCCCAGCACCGAGAACCGGAAATCATCCATCCCTGCACCTGCCCGCCTCATGTGCTCGCCCCCGCCCGCGCACGTGCCGCCCCCCGATTCGATGAGCCCCTATCAACCCACGGCACCCCGCGGATGTCGAGGGATCATCGACCCGGTGGTGATCCGGCGTTGATCGGCCGTGACGACAATCGACGGTGTGGCGCCCGCAGTCGGCCCGGCCCCGACCGCCGAACCCGCCACGTCCCCGGTCGCCCGGCCGCCGTCCGGCCGACCACCACGGCTCTCGGAGGCGGACCCCATGAACACCGACCTGCTCCACCGGCTGCTCGACGTCGACCCGGCCGCCGGACCGGTCGACCTGCTCCACCGCGCCCGGGGCGAGCGCCACCTCCCGTACCTGGTGCTCGCCGCGCTCGCCCGGGACGGCGTCCGGATGGGCCGGCACGCCCGCGCCGAACTGCAGCGCGCCCGCGACCGGGCCGAGTGTTACGCGGCCGTCGCGCGCGACCTCGCCGACGCCACCGGGGTCCGTCCGATCCGTGACCTGCCACTGGCCGGCTACTACCCGCCCGACCTGCCCCGGCCGCTGGCCGAGCTCGGCCTCGTCAGCCCCACCGAGGCCACGCTCTGGCAGGCCGTCAACCGGCTGGTCACCGATCACCCGGTGGAGTCCGTGGAGGTCACCCTGTTCGGCGAGCGGCCCCGGCACACCGCCGTCACCCTGCGCTGGCCGGGCGAGGACCCGCTGCTGGACCCGTGGTACCAGGTACGGGTCGCCACCGCCGCGCTCACCGGCGACCTCGCCACCGTCCCGGTCCGCCCCTACCTGGCCGCCGACGACCACGTGGAATGCCTGATCGCCCTCGCCGAGGAGGGACTCGGGCGCGCCTTCCTCGCGGGCGACGTGATCGACGTGGCCCAGCTCGCCGGGCAGCCCTTCGACCCCGTCGAGACCGCCGCGGTGGTCGCCGCCTACCGGCTCGCCCCGGAGGCCGCGGCCCTCCTCGACCTCGCCGCCGAACACGTGCCGCTCGGCTCCCTGCGGGACGTGCGCACCGTCCTGGAGACCGAGGTCGCCCCCGAACGGCGCCGCCGCCGCGGCCGCCACCGCCCGCTCCGGCCGCGCCACGGAACCCTGCTGCGCCGCACCGTCATCCGGCACCGGTGGGACGAGGCCCTGCTGCTCCCGGCCGGCGACGCGACCCTGCTGCTCACCCCGGTCGCCGACTACCTGCTCGGCCCCGAGGGCACCCGGCCGACGGCCTCCGAACGCGCCGCCGCCCTCGCCGCCCTGAGCACCTGGGACGCCACCGCCCCCGGCGGCCCGGACCGGGCCCCGTGCACCGGCCTGTCGGAGCCGCGCCACCGCTGAGCGGGCCCGCGGGCGGCGGCCGGGGGTGGGGGTCGGGGGTGGGGGGGGCTTGCCGAGCGGCCCGGGAAGTCTTGTATCGTTCCTGGCGAATCATCCAGAGGGGTGGAGGGACCGGCCCTACGAAGCCCCGGCAACTCCCCGTTCGACCCGGCGTCCGAAGTACGCGCCGTGCCGTCCGGGGGCAGTGCCAACTCCGGCCTGTCGCCACTGTGGCGCGGGAAAGATGAGGAGACACGGTGCTCTCTGTGCTGTCCTTCGCCCGGGCGCTTCCCGCCCCGGCGCTTTCGCGTACCCGTCTCGTGCCCGGCGCAGGCAATCGGCCGTTTCCCCCGGCCCGTCCTCGCTGACCACACCCCCCGGCTCCCCGCCAGGAGCCGCCGTGAGCAGCGACCGTCCGCTGCTCCGGGCCCCGAGACTGGAGTACCCCCACATGGAGAACACGAGCGGCGTCGGCGTGCTCGACAAGGTCACCTCGATCCTCGGCACCCTGGAGGCCGGCCCCGTCACGCTGGGCGGCCTGGTCGCCGCCACCGGCATGGCGCGGCCCACCGCCCACCGGCTGGCCGTCGCACTCGAACACCACCGCCTGGTCAGCCGGGACACCCAGGGCCGGTTCATGCTCGGCCCGCGGGTCGGCGAGCTCGCGACGGCGGCCGGCGAGGACCGGCTGCTGGCCGCGGCCGGCTCGGTCCTCACCCAGCTGCGCGACATCACCGGCGAGAGCGCCCAGCTCTACCGCCGGCAGGGCGAGGTGCGGATCTGCGTGGCCGCCGCCGAGCGCCTCACCGGCCTGCGCGACACCGTTCCGGTGGGCGTCACCCTCCCCATGAAGGTCGGCGCCGCCGCCCAGATCCTGCTCGCCTGGGAGGAGCCCGAACGGCTCCACCGCGGACTGCAGGGCGCCCGGTTCACCGCCACCGCGCTGAGCGGCGTACGGCGCCGGGGCTGGGCCCAGTCGGTCGGCGAGCGCGAACTCGGGGTCGCCTCCGTCTCCGCGCCGGTCCGGGGCCAGTCCAACCGGGTGGTCGCCGCCGTCACGGTGTCCGGGCCGATCGAACGCCTCACCCGGCACCCCGGCGCCCACCTCTCCCAGGCCGTCGTCGAGGCCGCCCACCGGCTCACCGAGGCCCTGCGCCACCCCTGAGCGGGGCCCCGGCCTGCCCCGGGCTCAGGCCCGGGGCAGCAGCACTGCGCGGGAGGGACGCGGGATCCGGCTGATCACCGAGCCGATCAGGGTGCCGATCGACACCCCGAAGACCGCCGACACGGCCGTCAGTACCGACTGCGCGCCGTTCCCGACCTCGATCTGCGCGGTGTGCAGCAGGCCGAAGGAGCCCGGTACCACGATCCAGAACGCCGGGAGGTAGAGCACCTGCCAGAGCGGACCGCCCGGCAGCCAGTGCACCAGGGTGGCCGCGGCCGCGGCGGTGACCGCGCCGGCCAGGCCGCCGACCGCCGCGCCGTGCGCCGACCCCACCACCACCTGGACCGTGACGCTGACCGCGATCACCACGACGATCCACGGGACGGCCGAGGGCGGGGTGTTCACGCTGACCACCACGCCCGCCACCGCGAGCGCCAGCCCCAGCGCGATCACCCACCAGCTCGGCCTGGCGACCTGCACGTCGGCCAGCGCGGCGGCCGGCACGCCGGCCGCCGTCGCGGCGGCGGCCACCCCGGCGAGGAACAGCGCCAGCTGCACCGCACCGGACACCAGCCGGGCCGTACCCGCGCTGGCCGCACCCGCGGCGATCTCCGACAGCCCAGTGACGAGCAGTCCGCCCGGCAGCAGGATCGCCAGCGTGGCCACGATGGTCCGCAGCGGGCCCTCCAGCAGCCCGGCCCGGGCGAGCGAGAGGACCAGCAGCGCGACCAGGAACCCGGCGGTGACGGGCAGCAGCGGCCGCAGGTACGGCAGCCGCCGGGCGAGCACGGTCAGCCCCACGACGATCAGCGAGCCGAGCCCGGCCGCCAGCACGTTCGCCGCCACCGGCTGCAGGAAGAGACAGACCCCCACCCCGACCGGCAGCGCCCCGAGGTCCGACACCCACGCGGGCCGGCGGGCCGGCGCCCGCCGGATCCCGTCCAGCTCGGTGAGCGCCCGGGGCCCGTCGAGCTCGCCCGCCCGCAGCCGGTGCACCAGGTGGAGGACGTCGGCCGTCTGCTCGAACCGCAGCGCGGTGCCGACCGGCTGGAACCGGGTGGCGTCGTCCGGCCCCAGCGCGACGAAGAGCCCGTTGGTCAGGGCGGCGACCCGTACGTCCGGCGCCCCCAGCGCCCGCCCCAGCCAGTGGAGTTCCTCTTCGACGTCATGGACGGGCAGGCCGCCGCCCAGCAGGGCTTCGCCCAGTTCGAGCAGCAGACGGCGGAGCGGGTCGGGCGGGGCGTCGATGCCCCGGACCGGGGGAGACTTGCTTGGCATGGCAGGTATCGTCCCATCCCGCCCGAATCGGTCCGACTCTGCCCCGGTCTGATCGGTTCTGCTCACCGTCCGCCCGTGACACCGCCGGGCGCTGTCACGGGCGGACGGTGAGCACCAGCTTCCCCGTGACCCGGCCCGTCTCGCCCTCGGCGTGGGCCTTGGCGGCCTCGGCGAGCGGGTAGGTGCCGGAGACGTGCACGCGCAGCTGTCCGGACTCGGCGAGGGCGGCGATCGCGGCCATCCCGGCCCGGTCGTGCTCGACCAGCAGGGTCTTCGCCGTCACGCCCAACTCGGCGGCGCGCTCGGCCAGCCCGTCGAGGTCGTGGGGCAGGATCGACACCAGGACGCCGCCCGGCCGCAGCGTCTCCAGGGAGCGCAGCCGGTCCTCCCCGCCGAGCGGGTCGAGGACCACGTCGACGTCCCGGGCCTCCTGCGCGAAGTCGGCGGTGCGGTAGTCGATCACCTCGTCCGCGCCCAGGCCCCGGACGAAGTCGTGCTTGGCGGCGGACGCGGTGCCGATGACGTACGCGCCGCGCGCCTTGGCGATCTGCACGGCGACGTGCCCCACGCCGCCGGCCGCCGCGTGCACCAGGACCCGCTGCCCGGGCCGGACCCGCGCCGTGTCGACGAGGGCCTGCCAGGCGGTGAGCGCCACCAGCGGGAGCGCGCCCGCCTCGACGTGGGTCAGTGCGGCGGGCTTGGGTGCGAAGGCCCGGGCGGGGCCGGTGACGTACTCGGCGTGCGAGCCGGCGCCGTACGGGTAGGGCAGCATGCCGAAGACCTCGTCGCCCGGGGCGAAGAGCGAGACGCCGAGGCCGACCGCCTCGACGGTGCCGGAGACGTCCCAGCCGAGCGTGAACGGGGGCTGCCCGAGGAAGATGCCGCGCTCGCGGTGCTTCCAGTCGGTGGGGTTGACCCCGGCGGCGTGGACGGCGACGAGGATCTGGCCGACGCCGGGCGTGGGCCGTTCGACCTCGGCCTCGTGGAGGACGTCCGGGGCGCCGAGGGTGGTCTGGGTGACGGCTCGCATCGTGTTCGTGGTCATGGACCAAGCCTGCGGCCGGGGCCCTGACCTGCGAAATGGCAAGATGGTCAAAGACCGATAGGATCGTGCCATGCCTGCGATCGCACCCCGCGGCCACCGCGGATCCGGCGCCCCTGGTCTCCGCGGCGCCCTCGGTCTCCCCGGCGACCGGCCGCCGCACCGCGTGGTCGTCCTCGCCCTCGACGGCGTGTACCCCTTCGAGCTGGGCATCCCCAACCGGGTCTTCCCCGGGGTGCCGGGAGCGTACGAGGTGGTGACGTGCGCCGCGACCGACGACCGGACGGTCGCCACCGACGCCGACTTCACGATCACCGTCGGGCACGGGCCCGAGGCGCTGGAGAGCGCCGACACGGTCGTCATCCCGCCCTACGCCCTGCACCGCGTCACCGCCGACCTGCCGGACGCCGAGCGCGCGGCCCTCGCCCGGATCCGCCCCGGCACCCGCATCGTCTCCATCTGCACCGGCGCGTTCGCCCTGGCCGCCGCCGGCCTGCTCGACGGACGCCCCGCCACCACCCACTGGGCGCTGGCGCCGACCTTCCGCCGAATGTTCCCCCACGTCGCCCTGGACGCCGACGTGCTGTTCGTCGACGACGGCGACATCCTCACCTCGGCGGGCGCCGCCTCCGGACTCGACGTGTGCCTGCACGTGGTGCGCTCCGACCACGGCAGCGCCGTCGCCAACCAGGTCGCCCGGCACTGCGTGGTGCCGCCCTGGCGCGAGGGCGGCCAGGCCCAGTACATCGAACAGCCGGTGCCGCCGGAGGGCGCCAACGGCACCGCCGCGACCCAGGCCTGGGCCCTGGAACACCTCGACCGCCCGCTCGCCCTGCGGGAGTTGGCCGCGCACGCGCGGATGAGCCCGCGCACCTTCGCCCGCCGCTTCCAGGAGGAGACCGGCACCAGCCCCGGCCGCTGGCTGATCCAGCAACGGCTGCACCGCGCCCGCCACCTGCTGGAGACCAGCGACCTCCCGGTCGACCGGATCGCCACCGAGATCGGCTTCGCCACCGGCGCCTCGCTGCGCCAGCACCTGCACGCGGCGATCGGGGTGTCGCCCCAGGCCTACCGGGCCACCTTCCGCGGCCGGGCCGCCGCCCCGAGTCGGACCTGACCGGCCGTCGACCCGGTTCCCCGTTCCGGCTCCGTCTCCGGTTCTGTCGCTGGTCAGGGCCCCGACGGAGCGGAAAACCAGGTGCGGACGGGCCGGTTCGCACTCGTATACTCGTGCGAGCTCAGAGAGGGGGAGGTGCAGAAATGAAGCTTGCCGAGGCACTGGCAGAACGCGCGGAGGCGACGCGCCGTACGGAACAGCTGCGGGCGCGCATCGTCAGCAGCGCGCGGCACCAGGAGGGGGAGACGCCCGCCGAGGACGCGGCCCAGCTGCTGGCCGAGGTCGGCGAGGTGCTGGACGCCCTGGAAACGTTGATCCGGCGGATCAACCGGACCAACGCCACCGTGGAGATGGGTCCGGACGGCACGCTCACCGATGCCCTCGCGCGCCGGGACGTTCTGCGGTTGCGTCACTCCGTGGTCACCGCGGCGGCGGACGCGGCAGCGGGGACGGGTGACCGGGGATACGGCCGACAGCTCCGGTCCGAGCTGATGATGCTCTCCGCGCTCCCGGTCGCCGAACTGCGCGGCCAGGCGGACGCGCTCGCGCGGGAGATCCGCGAGGTCGATGTGCGGATCCAGCGCACGAACTGGGAGGTCGATCTGCTGGACTGACAGTCCGGCATGTTCGGACGATGTGGAGCAGGTAGCAGCTTCGGAGGCGTGCACACACCGAGGGCCGGCGGTATTCCGGCCCACTCCTGGCGCGTGAAGAGCAACGCGGGGTTCGACTCCCCATCAACAGTGCAGCTCAGCACCGCGTACAGGTAACCGTGCACAGCACACAGCACATCACCACGTGCAGGTCCGAGGCGGCGAGGGCGGGTTCGGGGCATTCCACATCGCAGCTCCGCGCAGGAAGTCGGCGGGCCCGACTTCCTGCGCGGAGCGCCGGCCCGGCTCAGGCGTGGAGTGTGACGTTGGGCAGCGGGCGGCCTGCGGTGTCGAACAACGCGGCGCCGCAGTCGCAGTGCTCGTCGGCGAGGGTCTCGGTCGGCGGCAGCTCCCACACCAGCATCTGCGAGCAGTCCGGGCAGTTCAGGCTGACCAGGGTCTCCTCGGGCTCCGAGCCCCAGGCCCGCACCGGGAGGCCCTCGTGCAGCAACCCGGCCGGCTCGCGCCCACCGGTCAGCGCGACCAGCAGTTCGTAGGTGTCGGTGCCGTTCTCCCGCACCAGGAGCGTGCGGCCGAGGTCCGCCAGCACGCCGGCGAGGTGATCGAGCTGACGGACCGGGACGTCACCGCGGCGCAGTGCCGGGTCGGCCTCGGCCGCCCGGTGGACGACCTCGGTGTCGATGCCCGCCGGTTCTGCCCCGAAGGCCCGTAGCCGACCGGCCACGAATGCCGCCAGCTGCCCCGGGTGGTCCTCGCCGGTCCAGTCCATGGTGAACATCACCCGGTCGACCCGGACTCCCCGTGCCCGCTCGTCGGGGGTCAGGACCAGCGCTTCCAGTTCTTCCGACTCTTCCAGCTCCGTCATGGCGATCACGCTATCAACGGGCCGGACGGGCCTTGGCGATCCCGGTATGCCGTTCCCGGTTCCGCACAGGGGAGTTGACCGTAGGATCGAAGCGGTCGTGAACCGGGGGGAAGCGATGAAGCTTGTCCCGCGGCGCCGTCATGCCGTCACTCCAGGGGTCGTCGGGCTCGCGCCGGCCTCCTGCACCGCGGCCGATCAGGTGGGCTTCGGGAGTGTTGTCGGCAGGAGGCTCGTCTCCTACGAGCACGTCTGCGCCTGAACCGCCGTCCCGGTCGGGGACGTCCGGACGTCCCCGGCCGGGGTCGTGGTCGACCGGACTCAGCGCACCACCCAGAGCTGCGTGGTGGTGCCGTCGCACGGCTGCTGACGCACCTCGCGCCGGCTGCCCGACGGCGCGCCCGCGTCCGCGAGGCACAGGCCGGTCGCCCGGTTCTTGATGGCGATCACCCCGCTGGCCTGGGCGACGTGCTCCCAGCGCTGGCCCTCGCTGTAGTTGCAGCGGCGCTGGATGATGGTGGCGCCGGCGTTCATGCCGGTCGGTTCGAGACAGAGACCGGAGTTCGCGGCCTTCATGTCGGTGGACGGGTCGCCGAGGTAGGTGTCCGTCCAGAACGACTGGTTCGAGGCGAGCTTGCAGTCGAACTGCTGGAGCAGCGCGCCCTCGGAGGTGGAGCCGCCGCGGATGTCGAGGCACTTGTTGTAGGCGGAGACGTTGGCGTAGCGGTGCTGCACCGGGTCGGCCTGGGCGGGGGTGGCCAGCGTGGTGGCGGCGGCGAGCACCGTGCCGGTGACGACGAGGGAGCGGACGACGAGGGAGCGGGCGACGGACTGACGGGTGAATCGCATGACGGTTTCACTCCTCACCAGAGTCGGGGCGCCACCTCGGGGCGCCCTCGGCGGCCAGTCTCACGAACCGCTGCGCTCGCTCCCAAGACCCTTCGGGTTCCATCGAATCCGGGCGCCCGTCGTCCGCCGAAACGCCACGATCCGGTCAGAGCCGGGCAACGCCACCGCGAGCCGGAGCCGTCCGTCTACGGTGGGCGGAAGGCCGTAGGGGGCGGAGGCCCGGCGGGGGACCGGTGCCGGGACGCGGCCGCACCCCTCGGGAGCCCCCGTGACGCGAGGAGCAGGATTGCTGCGCATCCACTTCACCCACGACGACCTGACCAGGGTTCGGATCACGCGGGCACCCGACCCGCTCACCGAGACGGTCCTGAGCCTGTCCCTGGTGCAGGCCCGCGGTGTGGGCGGGGTGGCGTTGGAGGGCTGGCGCAGCCGGACCCGCACGCTCCTGGGCCCCGAGTCGCGGCTCCTGTTCGAGCTGGCGACCGCCGCCGGGGCGGCGCAGGCCCCGGAGGCCTTCCTGCACGCCGACGCCACCACGCTGGCGGACAGCCTGGACCACACCTGGTCGCTGCCCGGCCGGCTGTGGGCGGCGGACCTGCGGATCCTGGAACGCATCCGGCCGAGGGTGCCCCGCTGGATCCGCGAGCTGCACCGGGGCGACCGCGAATGGCGCGCCTTCGTCGGCCGCGGCCTGCGCAGGTACCACTCCGTCGCGATCGCCCCGTACTGGTCCCAACTGCTCGCCGCCGCTCATACCGAGCGCACCGCGCGGGCGCTGCTCGCGGCGGACTCCGGGCTGGACGGCCTGTTCGGCTCGCTGCACCCCGACATCCGGTGGGAGTCGCCGGTGCTGGAACTGCCCTGCCCCGTCGACGCGGACCTGCGGCTGCGGGGCACCGGCATCGTGCTCGCGCCCACCTTCTTCTGGCCCGAGCCGATGGCGATGACCGACAACCGCGGCCCCGAGCACCCTCCCGTGCTCCACTACCCGCTGGCCCGCGACCTCGCCACCTACCGGTCGGTCTGGGCCCCGGTCGCCGCGGCGGAACCGGGCGGCGCGCTCGTCGCCCTGCTCGGCGCCACCCGCGCCCGCACCCTGCGGGCGGCGGCCGACCCGGCGGGCACGGCCGAACTGGCCCGCCGCACCGGCACTTCGCCCGCCACCGCGAGCCACCACGCCACCGTCCTGCGGGCCGCGGGCCTGCTCACCACCGAACGCACCGGCCCCGGGGTCCGCCACGCCCTGACCCCGCTCGGCGAGGCCCTCCTCCAGGACCGCCCCTGAACCCCGCCCGGACGGGGCCGCGACCGTCCGCATCCTCCCGCGGTGAGCTGTGACGACCCGCGAGGACGTACCGGCGATCATGCCGCTACGGTTCCTCCGTGACTTCTCCCGCCTGGACCGATGACGAGATCGTCGCCGGCCTCCACGAGTTCGCCGAGGCCCGCGGTCTTCCCCTGCCCGCGCCGACGAAGGCCGCCGACGAGTTCGAGGCCCTCACCGGGTTTCCGATGGCGCCGCTGCTGCGGAGGATCTACTGCGAGGTCGCCGACGGCGGCTTCGGGCCGTACGGCGGCGTCGTCTCGCTCACCGAGTCGAAGCGGCGGTTCAGCCACGAGGCATCTCTGGCGCGCGTCCACCGGAAATGGGCCTCCGAGCCGGGCTTTCCGCCCGGCGTGGTGCCGTTGGTGACCCTTGGCGGTGTCATCTGGTGGTGCCTCGACCTCAGCACCCCGCAGGGCGCCATGTGGGGCATGGACGAGAACGCCTGCGACCACCACTACGCCTCCCCGCAGGACGTCACCCTGGCGGAATGGCTCACGGACTGGCTCCTCGGGAACGACACCTTCCCGACGATTCCCCCTGTTCCCGACTGCCCTCACTGCTGACGGGCGGCCGGCTCGGCTCCTCGGGCCGCAGCCGCTCCGGTGGGTCGGGGCCGGAGCCGGGTACCGGCCGGTGACGCCGCTGAAGTCGCTGACGGCGTACGGCCCCGTCGCCGACGAGCTCGCCACCGCCGCCGTAGCGTGCGGGTGCGGGACGACGCCGGACGATGGGGGGAGACGACATGGCAGGGCAGGACGCGCGGTTCGCCGCCTACGCTCCGGACCCGGCCGAGCGGCCTGCTCCGGTGACCGCGGTGGTGGTGGAGGCGACCGGGGACGATGTGCCGAGGTTGGCCGCGATCCAGGCCCGGGCGCGCGGTGGTTCGGCGGGCGCATGGGCGGACCGCATCCGGCGGGCGCTGCGTGCTGAGCGCAGCCTGGTGATCACCGCGAAGGTGTCCGGTGAAGCCGTCGGGTACGCGAGCGCGGCGTTCCTGCCCGAGCACGCCGGGGACGGTGCCCCGGCCGGCCACTACCTGACCGGTGTCACGGTGGATCCCGACTGGCGGCGTCGTGGAATCGCGAGGCTGCTGACCCGGCGCCGGATGGAATGGGCGTGGGGAGGAGGGTCGGCCGTCTGGTGCTTCATCTCCGCCAGGAACCGCGCCTCGCTCGACCTGCACCGGGAACTCGGCTTCGAGCAGGTGGAGTTCGGCGCCTCCTTCCAAGGCATCGGGTTCGCCGGTGGCGAGGGCCGGCTCCTGCGAGCGGACCCGCCGCGACCGTGACGGGGTGCCACCTCGTGAGAGCCGCGCTCACTCGTGTCGGCAGGGGCCGCCGCCTGACGCGGCACCAGGCATGGATCGAAAGTGTCCGATGAGGATGGCGGAGAGCCACTTGCTGATCCAGAATGACGGAATGGTCACGCTTCAGACTCCCCGGTTGATCCTGCGTCGCTGGCGCGAGGCGGACGTCGCGCCCATGGCTGCCGTCAATGCCGATCCCGAGGTGATGCGGTGGATCCGGGACGGCAGCGTCCGTGACGAGCAGCAGACCCGCGCCGGGATCCGGGCGTGGGAGGGCGAGTGGGAGTCGCGGGGCTTCGGCCTGTTCGCCGTGGAGATCCGTTCCACCGGCGAGTTGGCCGGGTTCACCGGGCTTTCGGTGCCCGCATTCCTGCCGGAGGTCCTGCCGGCGGTCGAGGTCGGCTGGCGGCTGGGACGTTCCCACTGGGGGCGGGGCCTGGCCACGGAGGCCGCTGTGGCCGCTGTCCGGTTCGGGTTCGAGGAGCGGGGGCTGGAGCGGATCGTCAGCATCGCCCAGGTGGGCAACGACGCCTCCGAACGGATCATGACCAAACTGGGGATGCACCCGGCCCGCGAGACCGTCAACCCCACCAGCGGTCGGCGGGTCCGGGTGTTCGAGCTGTCGTCGGACCAGTACGCCGCAGCCACGCGCTGACGGTCCGGGCTCCCGTCCAGACGCTCTTCCGGGCGCTCTTTCACGCCCAGCGTCGCCGGTTCTTGACATTGCGTGCTCCCTCGGGAGCCGTCGGCCAACCACGGTGGACGACGAGGCAGACTCCTCCTGGAGTGACCGGCGGCGACGGATTCCACCGGTGCACCGGCATCGACAACGGCGGCACGCCGACCAATCGGTACCTGTGCCGACCAGTCGCCCGGGGTCCGCCCCGGGCCGAGCCCATCGCGATTTCGATGGTGCGCGATACAACTGGCACCCCCGCGACTGCGGGGGGTGACGACTTGTGGGGGAACCGATGGAACGACGTACGCTGCTGCGCGGACTCGTGGGAGTGCCGCTCGGCGCGATGACGCTGATCTCCGGAACCGGGCGTTCCTGGGCGGGCCAGCCGATCGGAACGATCGAGGTCAAGCCGCCGGCGCCGAACGTGGAGTGGACCCGCCGCTGGGAGGGTTGGGGCACCACGCTGGGCTGGTGGGCGAACCGGATCGGGCCCCGGGACGACCTGGCCGACCTGCTGTTCACCCGCAACACCGTCCCGTTCCTCGGGCACCAGCTGCCGGGCCTGGGCATGAACATCGTCCGGTACTGCGCCGGCGGGTCCGGGAGCAACACCATCGGCTCCCGGAAGATGGCGTCCCCGCTGGACGGGTTCAAGAAGATCGAGGGCTTCCAGCTCGACTGGAACTCCGACGACCCGTCCTCGTCGAGCTTCGACTGGACCCTGGACGCC
The DNA here is from genome assembly GCF_042724755.1 of Kitasatospora sp. NPDC127067. Lineage (NCBI taxonomy): Bacteria > Bacillati > Actinomycetota > Actinomycetes > Kitasatosporales > Streptomycetaceae > Kitasatospora > Kitasatospora sp. NPDC127067. The sequence continues at coordinate 105,545 of NZ_JBHXEM010000018.1, forward strand.
AAGCAGCGGGGCGTGCTCCAGCAGGCGAAGGCCCGGGGCGTGGACACCTTCGAGCTCTTCGCCAACTCGCCGATGTGGTGGATGCTCAAGAACGACAACCCGGAGGGCGCCGCCGACGGCCTCTGCAACCTCCAGGACGGCAACTTCGACCGCCACGCGGCCTACCTGGCGACGGTGGCACGGTATGCGCACGACCACTGGGGCATCGACTTCGCCTCGGTCCAGCCGTTCAACGAGCCGGGCCTGAACTGGGGCAACAAGGCGGTGATGGACACCACCCAGGAAGGCTGCTACTACACCCACGCCCAGCAGGCCGACCTCATCCGGCGGACCCGCGCCCAGCTGGACGTCCGGGGCCTGACGGGGACGCTGGTGGCGGGCCTCGACGAGAACGGCACCGCGCTGGCCCGCAACACCTGGACCAGCCCGGAGTTCGACGCCGTGACCAAGGCGGCCGTCGGCCGGGTCAACGTGCACGGCTACGACGAACTCGGCGGCGACCGGGTCGGGTTGTACGACGCGGTGTCCGCCGACGGCAAGCGGATCTGGAACTCCGAGTACGGCGACGGGTGGGCACACGGCCTGGCTCTCGCCGAGAACCTGCATGCCGACCTGCACCTGCTCCACCCTTCGGCCTGGGTGGCCTGGCAGATCCTCGACTGGCACGGCTTCGGCGCGATCGACTTCACCGACGGGGCGCTGGTCGAGGTCAACCCCAAGTACTGGGTGCTCGCCCAGTACATGCGGCACATCCGCCCGGGGATGACGATCATGGACACCGGCCACAACAACGCGGTCGCGGCCTACGACGCCGTCAACCACAAGCTGGTCGTGGTCGCCTACCTCCTGGAGGACGCGCAGTGGCTCACGTTCGACCTGTCGGCGTTCTCGCAGCCGGGCGTACACGGTGCCGCGGTCAAGCGCTGGGTCACCGGCGTCGGCGCCGGTGACGGCCAGCGCTACCAGTACTACGCGGACACCGTGATGAACGGCGGGCGGTTCTGGTCCAACTGCGGTGCCTACAGCGTCCAGACCTTCGAGGTCTCCGACGTCCACCTGTAGCCGTTCGCGTCCCCGGCCGGGCCCGCCCCGGCCGGGGACCTCCTTCGGCCCGGTCGAACTTCCGGACCGGATCGAGGAAGTGCCCCGCATGCGGGCTTCCGGAACACCCCGGGCTGCTCGGGGTCCAGCTGTTTCGGAGCGTTGACGTGCGCGGGAAGTCGACGGGCTCGACTTCCCGCGCGGGGTGGGTGGGGTCGGGCCGGTCGGTCGTGAGCGATGGCCCGGTGACGGTCAGTCATGACAGGATCGGTACGGGTCGACGCCGTGTCGACCGGAAGGAGGAGACATGGCCGAGGACAGCAAGGTGACGGAGTCCGCCAAGGACAAGGCTCTGTCCGGCAAGTACGCGGGCACGGAAGTCACCATCGACGGCGAGGAGCACATCATCATCCGGGAGGACGAAGTCCCGGTGAGCGCCGACGGCGAGTGATCCGGCCGCGCCCACGCTTCGGTGCGGGCTGATCTTCGCCCGTGCCGCGTCGGAGCGGAGCGTCGTCCGGCAAGGACAAGGGCCCCGTCGGCCGCTGCCGACCGGGCCCTTTCTGTTGCGTTTCCGCGGGTCGCAGGCTCGCCCTCCACCGTCGCCGGAGCAGATGAACCGGGACAGGACCACCCTGCGTCCCAGCTTCCGGGACTGAAACATCGGAGACTTTCGGCACTTCCCGCGCGGGGCGGGAGGGGGGCTATGCCGGGTGCTCGTGGGCGATGGCCCGGAGGACGTCGGCGAGCCACGTCAGGTGGTGGCTCAGTGCGCGGTCCGGGTCGGCGACTACGTCCCGCAGGTGCTGCCAGGATTCCGAGAGCTGTCCGATGGTGAGTTCGTCCGGCTCCCGGGTGACGTCGTAGAGGTCGTTCGGGGGGATGGACCAGAAGTAGTCGTTGTCCAGGGCGACGGCATCGCCCGCCGCAGCGGCTTCCATGTGACGGAGTACGACGTCGAACGAGCTGCGCAGCTCGGCGAAGGACACGGACAGGGGCTCACCAGTCATGATCACCATCATGGGGGACCAGTGGGGGTGAGCAGGAAGTCGGCGGGGCCGACTTCCTGTGCGAGATGGTCGGATGTCAGGCCTTGGGCACGGGGTGGGCGGTGGCGCGATCACCGGCAGGTGATCGACGCGACCGCGTGGAAGTTCCGGACCGGCTCGCCAACTGGAACGAACACCCCAGACCCTTCGTCCGGACCGAGAGCGCCGACCAGATCCTCGACAAAGTCGCCGCCTGCTGCCAGAGAATCTCCGACTCACGTCACTGGTACTGGAAGAGCACTTCCGGGTTGTTCGGCGAGGGGCCGTCCAGCAGCGGACTGTGGATCCCCTTCAGCGTCCGGTCGAAGAACGCTGTCACGTATTCGCGGGTGATCGCCACCCCGCGTTCCGGGGAGAGGGGCCCCGGCGTCGGGAACCCGGCCTCCTCCAGGAGCAGGTCCAGGTCGGTGAAGCTGGTGTGGTCGGCGCCGGCGACCGTCAGCCACTTCTTGTAGCCGCCGAGGGCGGCCCAGGCCTGGCCCCACGTGGTGTCGTGGCCGCCGACCGGGTGGTTGTCGGCCGCACCCAGCATGAGGAACGGCCGGTTGATCCGGCCGGGCATCGGGGCCGGGTGGAAGGAGCCGTCCATGTTCACTCCGGCCCGCACTCGCGGGTCGGCGGTCATCGTGGTGGCGGCCGCCGCTCCGCCGATGGAGTGTCCGGCCGTGCCGATCTCGTGCTTGTCGATGAGGCGTGCCAGGGGCCACGCGGTATTGCCGTGCGTCAGCCGGTCGATGACGAAGGACATGTCCAGCGCGCGGCTGGCGGCGACGGAGTCGAAGTCGAGCGCCGGGTTGTGGCAGATCGCGCACGTCGGCGTCTCGCCGTTCGCCAGCGTCTCGCCGCTGTCCTCGTAGGTGTGGCCGACGAGCGCGACGACGTAGCCGTGACTGGCCAGGTCGGTCGCGAGCGAGGTGAGCGTCATGCGCTGGTCCTCGAACCCGGGTGAGAGGACCACCAGCGGATACTTGCCGCGCTGCGGCCGCGCGCCGTCGAAGGCGTGAGTGGTGACGCCGGAAAGGTTCTGTGGGGTGACGCCGGAGCTGGCCGGCATCCCCCGGAACCGGATGGCTCCGGCTGCCTCGGCGAGGGTCATGTAAGGGGCCGGGGTCCCGGTTCCGGGGACGGCTGGGTAGACCATCGTGACGGTCAGTTGGCGGGGGCCGGACGAGGGCACCCACGGGTCGGGACGGCTCGCGTCGGTGAGGTGGATGATGTCCTCGCCGGCGGCGTAGGGGCCGGTCGGCGCGGGGAGCGTGCCTTGGAAGGACCGTGTGGGCGCGGTGGCCGTGGCCGGTGCGGTGTCGAACGCGTGCGTGGCCACCGGTGTGGCCGACGGTGTGGTCGTGGCGGCGAACCCGGCGCCGGTTCCGGTGACGAGGGCGGCGAGCGTCAGCACGGCGACAGCGCTGATACGGCGATTGCGTTTCATGGGGTCGACGCTAGGTTCCGCGGCTCCGTGCCGAATCGGCTCATGGATGTAAACATTCTGGTGTCGTTCGTAGCCCCCGCGAGGTACCGGAGTAATCCGCCGGGAGTATGTCGTGCGGTGCGGGTTCCCTTCGCCGGCATCGTCGAGCGCCACCTTCGTCCTGGCCTGCGACGGACACGACGCCAAGCCCTACCGCTGCACTGGCCCGTGGTGCGCGCAGGAAGTCGGCGGGGCCGACTTCTGGCGCGAGGCGGTGCGGTGTCGTGCGCGAGGCCGCCGGGCGGCGGGCAGCGGTCGGCCGCGTTGTCGCACGTGACAAACCCGGCGACGGCGGCGGCCGTCCCCGGGATACTGGTCGCCCATGGATGAGGTCACGGTGGTCGTCGCCCATTCCGAGCGCGCGACCCTGCGCGTCGGAGACGTGTTCCTGAAGGTGGACGCCGATCAGGCGCGCATCGACGTCGAGGTCGAGGCGATGTCCCTCGCGCCGGTCCCGACCCCGAAGGTCCTGTGGCGTAAGCCGCCCGTGCTCGCGATCGCCGCGCTGCCGGGGAGGACCCTCGGGCGCCTCGGCGGGCCGTCGACCGGGTCACCGGCGGAGTGGGCCGCGGCGGGCGCCGCCATCCGGAAGCTGCACGACGCGCCGCTGCCGCCCAGGCCCGGCCGGGCCGGCCGGAGCGTCGTCGCGCTGACGGCGGAACTCGACGACGAGTGCGAGGCGCTCGTGTCGAACGGTGTCCTGCCCGCCGACCTGGTCACCCGCAACCGCGAGGTCGCCGAGGCCGCGTTCCGGCCGTGGACTCCGGCGTTCACGCACGGCGACCTGCAGGTCGCGCACGTGTTCGTCGACGGTGGCGAGGTCACCGGCATCATCGACTGGTCCGAGGCGGGCCGGGGTGACGCCCTGTACGACCTCGCCACCTTCACGCTCGGACACGAGGAGCACCTCGACGACGTCATCGCCGGGTACGGCACCGACGTCGACCTCGACGTGATCCGCGCGTGGTGGTCGTTGCGAAGCCTGCTGGCGGTTCGCTGGCTGATCGAGCACGGCTTCGACCCCTTCGCGCCGGGCTGCGAGGTCGACGTGCTGAGATCCGGGATGTGAGGCCGCGCCGGCCCGCTTTGTGCACAGGAAGTCGGCCCAGCCGACTTCCTGTGTGGGAGAGCTGAAACCGCCACGCTCCACGTCAGGCCCGGCCAAGCTTGGCCGGGGCCGCCGAAACCACAGCTGAGCAG
>NZ_JBHXEM010000019.1:0-33584 GCF_042724755.1 Kitasatospora sp. NPDC127067
ATGTCACGGGCACCCGGCCGGTCGCGTCCGGGGTCTTCCGGATCCCCGCGGGTCGGTCGGCTACGGCAGGGTCCAGCGCTGGTTGGCGCCGCCGTTGCAGTCCCAGATCTCCAGCGGGGTGCCGTCGGCGGTGGCCGCGGCGGGGTCGTCGAGGCAGCGGCCCGACTGGGCGCTCTTCAGGGTGCCGTCCGGCTGGGGCGTCCACTGCTGGTTGGCGCCGCCGGTGCAGTCCCACAGTTCGACCGGGGAGCCGTTGACGGTGGCGCCGCCGGTGACGTCCAGGCACTTGCCGTTGTGGGTGAGGGTGCCGTTGGAGCGGGTCCACACCTGCTGGGCGCTGCCGTCGCAGGCCCAGAGCTGCACGGCGGCGCCGCTGGTGCCGGCGGCGGGGCGGGCGCAGGTGCCGGGCAGGGCGGACGCGATCGGGCCGGTGTGGGTGGTGGGCGTGCCGGGGGTGAGGGCGAAGTCGTCGAACTGGTCGGTCTGGTAGCCGGTCACGCCGAGGCCGGCGCGGCCGTTGGTGAAGCTCGCGTCGGTGGCGCTGCCCACGGCGGCACCGTCGATGCTCGCCGTGAGGGTCTCGTTGTCGAGGGTGAGCGCGACGGTGTGCCAGCGGCCGGTGCCGAGGGCGGCGGTGGTGCCGCTCGCGAGGGTGGTGAAGTTCCAGCTGGTGTCGCTCTTGTCGATGGACCAGGCGCCGGTGTCGCTCACCCGCAGGTGGTAGGCGTTCAGGCCGTTGTTGTTGCGGCCCTGCTGGCTGGCCCGGCCGAGGAGCTCGACGGTGCCGGACTGCTCGAACATGGTGTCGGCGGTGACGGTGTAGTTGGACCAGCTGCCGTCGCCCATCATCGTGTACGGGGCGTTGTAGCGCTCGTCGGTCCAGCGGATCGGCGAGCTCGGGGCCATCTGACGCAGGCAGGTGCCGGTGCGGCCGCCGCCGCAGGCGACGGTCTGGAAGGCGCCGTTCATGTCCGTGAAGTACTTCGGCGAGGTGGTCGCGGCCGGAGTGTCGAAGCCGTCCGCGTAGGGCAGCTTCATCGGCGCGGCGGCCGGCGGGGTGGCGGTGCCCTTGCCCTGGCCGGTGGTGGTGGTCACGGTGTAGACCCGGCCGGGCTGGAGGGTGAGGGTGTAGCGGCCCCCGGACGGGGTGACGTCCTTCTGCTTGACGAACCACTGCGCCGGGTCGGTGGAGCCGAGGTCGGTGGACCAGACGTGGACCTTGCCGGTGGACAGGCCGCCGGAGACGGTGAAGCTCGCGGTCTGGGCCGCGGTGGCGTCCAGGGTCTCGATGACGGTGCTGTAGTCGCGCTTGTTCGTGCTCTTCAGCGTGACGTAACTGCCGTTGGCGCGCGCGCCGCCGAGGTAGCCGCTCGCGGCGTCGATGTAGCTCCAGCCGGGCTGGGTGAACTGGGTGGTGTGTGCGGTGACCCAGGTCGTCCTCCCGATGCCGTAGTTGCCGGACCAGGGCTGGTTGGCGATCGACATGCCGTCGGTGGAGAAGAACAGGTCGGGGTAGAGCGCGGCGATGACCGGCCAGTTGATGAACGAGGTCATCTTCCCGTCGAGGTAGCCCCGGTTGATCCCGCGCGCCACCGCCGGGGCGCCGCTGTTGAGGTCCTGGGAGCCGTTCTCGCTCGCCCAGAGCGGCTTGCCGAGCGCCTGGGCGGTCGGCGTGCTCGGGCACTCGGTGAAGGAGCTCATGTACCCGCAGGGGTAGTGCACGCCGACGACGTCGACGGCGTTCTTGAACGCCGGGTCGGCGGCCATGGCGTCGGCCACCTCCCAGGTGTCGTCGGCGGCGACGACCTTGGTGGCGCCGTAACCGCGCGCGACGAGCGTGCTCTTGAGGTTCTCGTACCAGGCCTTGTCGAAGCCGCGCTCGTTCCAGCCGCCGAGGTAGGAGACGTTCAGGTGGTGCTGGCCGGCGCAGCCCATCCACGACATCACGTAGTCGATGGAGTCCTGGGACCAGAAGTTGCCGCCGCTGCCGGTGTTCCCGATCCAGCCGGGGGCGCCCCAGGACAGGCCGATGAACTTGATGTCGGGGTTGCGGGCCTTGGCCTGCTCGGCCAGCCACCACTCGTAGCCCTGGTTGCAGTCGACGGTGCCCCTGGTGTGCTCGATGCTCGGCTCGGCGCCGTCGGTGGAGTTGGTGTCGCCGCCGATCTCCAGCTTCAGCACCTGCAGCGAGGCGCCGTAGCCGGGCTTGAACAGGTAGTCCAGCAGTTGGCTGCGCTGGGGCTCCGGATAGTCCACCAGCAGGCGGGAGTTGCCGCCGCCGCCGGAGATCGCGCCGACCCCGTCGAAGGTCAGGCCCGGCTTGGTGCCGTCGACGGTGACGGCGGTGGAGGTGGCGGCGGTGGTAGTGGTGGCGCTCTCCGTCGCGGCCAGGGCGGCCGGCGGTGCGGCCAGGCCGCCGAGCGCGCCGGCGAGGACGAGCGCCGCGCTCAGGGCGGTGCGCCAGGTCGAGGAGGGGTGTTGACGGCCCATGGGCGTCTCCGAGGGTGGGGAGGGGTGGGGGCGGTGTTGCTCCGTGCCGGGCGCCCGGTCGGGGCGCCCGGCACGACGTCGGGGCAGGGGCTTCTCCGGTCCCGTGACAGGTGGCCCGGTACCTGGCCGCGCCGGCGCTCGGGTGGTCGCCCGGCAGGACTCGGGCACCGCGTGGGCGGCCGGGTGGTACTGGTGGGTCCATGCCAGAGGTGCCGGGAGGACAGTAGACCCAGCATTCAACAGTAATCAACAACTTCGGATGAAATACAACGCGATCGGCCAGCCGCCGCCAGGAGGCAGCGGCCGAGCCGGCTTGCCACAGGGGCACAGCAGCACCCCGCAGACGTGCCCCTGCCAGGCGCTATTGACGCCGCCCCGGCTTTGCCCGAAGCTGTCCACGACAACAACCTACCAATCAGTAAGTTCCGATGAACACGCCACCACCTGCTCCGATCCGGAAGATCGCGGCCCGATCCGCCGGCTTCGGCCCCCATCCGCGGCGCGACGGGATAACGAGACGGTCTCGATGGCTCCGATCCGGAAACATGAGCTTGACTCAGCTCAGGGCCAGGCGTTTTCTTTTGACCCACCACGTTTGATCGTGGTGTTTTCTGATTGGTTTTGTTGCTTCTTGCCGATCGGCCCCCACCCTCAGGAGCCCCCTCCATGCACCTCCCCCTCCGTGGCCGCCTGGCCGCGATCGCCGCGCTGAGCCTGATCACCTCCGTCGGCCTGACCGCCTGCTCCACCGGGCAGACGTCCTCGAACAGCGCGGACGCGCCCGTCGCCCCGGTGTCCGGCAAGGTGGCGATCACCTACCTGCAGAAGCAGGGCGACCAGCAGTACTTCGTGGACGAGGCCGCGGGCGCCAAGGCCAAGGCCGCCGAGCTCGGCGCCGAGCTGAAGGTGGTGAACCTGGGCAACGACGCGAACAAGACGGTCGGCGAGGTGCAGGCCGCGATCGCCCAGAAGAGCAACGGCCTGATCATCGTGGTGCCCGACCCGGCGGTCGGCCCGCAGGTGGTCCAGACGGCCCGGGACGCGAAGGCCGCGCTGCTGACCTCCGACGACCAGGTCTGCGCGAGCGGACCGGCCCCGGCCCAGTGCGCGGCGACCGACCTGGTGCCCCGGATCGGCTTCTCCGGCCGGCAGATGGGCCAGCAGGTCGGCCAGCGCGCCGCCGAGGAGTTCAAGAAGGCCGGCTGGAACCCGGCCGACACCCGGATCATCTCCGCCTGGAAGCAGGACGTCACCGTCTGCGGCGACCGCGTGAAGGCCGCCAAGGACGCCTTCGACCAGGCCGTGCCGGGCGTGCAGCTGATCGACGTCGCGACCGACAACACCCCGACCGGCGCGCAGGACAAGGTCGCCGCCACCATCACCGCCAACCCCGGGGTCAAGCACTGGGTGGCCTGGGGCTGCAACGACGAGAACGTCCAGGGCGCCGTCACCGCCCTGCAGAACGCCGGGATCAACCCCGACGACATCGACGGCGTCGGCCTGGGCGCCTACCTCGCGTGCAAGAACTGGGCCTCCGGCAAGCCCTCCGGGATGAAGGCCGCCCTGTTCATCAACGGCAAGGACGTCGGCGCCCTGTCCGTGCAGACCATGTACGACAAGCTCAAGAACGGCAAGGACTTCCCCAAGGAGGCCTTCGCCCCGACCACGATGGTCGACGCCGCCACCTGGCAGTCCGCGGGCGTGTCCTGCAGCTGACGCCTCGCCGAGCCGCCGGTGGGGCGGGCGGGCACCGACCTGCCGAATCCGCCCGCCGCACCGGCGCGCTCCCGGAGACCGTACCGCGACCACCGGCACCGCCGACCGTGTGCACGGCTCCCCCAGACCGTACGCACCGCACTGCCAACGAGGCCCCGATGACCACACCCGCACCGTCACCCGTCCCGCCGGCGAGCGGCGCCCCCGGCCTGAGCGCCGAGGGCGTGTCCAAGCGCTTCGGCTCCGTCCGGGCCCTGGAGGACGTCACCCTCACCTTCCCGCCCGGCCGGGTCACCGCCCTGATGGGCGAGAACGGCGCCGGGAAGTCCACCCTGCTGCGCATCCTGACCGGCGACCACCGCCCCACCGAGGGGCGCGTGCTGCTGGACGGCGAGGCCGTGGACCTGCAGTCCCCCCAGGACGCCCGCCGCGCCGGGATCCGGATCATCCCGCAGGAACCCGAGATCATCCCGCACGTCCCGGTCGCCGAGAACGTCTACGCCGGCTCGCTGCCCCGCCGGGCCGGCCGCCGCCTGGACCGCGCCGAGCTGCGCCGCCGCATCACCGCGGACCTGGCCCGCCTCGGCTTCGACAAGGTCCTCGACCCCGACCTGCTCGGGTCCGAACTCACCGCGGCTCAGCGCCAGTTGGTCGAGATCATGCGGGCCCTGACCGGCGCCGTCCCGCCGCGGGCGATCGCCTTCGACGAGCCCACCTCCTCGCTCTCCGAGCACGAGGTCGAGGCCCTGTTCGCCCTGATCGGGCGGCTGCGCGACGAGGGCATCGCCGTCGTCTACGTCTCCCACCGGATGAAGGAGATCTTCCGGCTCGCCGACCGCATCGCCGTGCTGCGCGACGGCCGGGTCGCCGGGGTGGTCGAGGCCGCCGCCACCGACGAGAGCGAACTCGTCCGGCTCATGGTCGGCCGCGACCTGTCCTCGCTGTTCGTCCGCCAGCAGGTCGCCACCGACCGCGTCGTGCTGGACGTCCGCGACCTCACCACCGACGACGTGCACGGAGTCAGCCTGACCGTACGGGCCGGCGAGGTCGTGGCGCTGGCCGGCCTGATCGGCGCCGGACGCTCCGAACTCGCCCTCGCCCTGGCCGGCGACGCCCCGATCCACTCCGGCACGGTGGCCCTCAACGGCGAGGTCCTGCGGCTGAAGGACCCGCGCGCCGCCATCGCCGCCGGCATCGGCCTGGCCCCCGAGGAGCGCAAGGCCCAGGCCCTGTTCCTGCAGCGCACGATCCGCGACAACACCTCGCTGGTCAGCCTGCGCCGGCTCAGCCGGTGGCGGTTCGTCAAGCAGCGCCGGGAGAAGGCCCTCGCCCAGGAGTACGCCGACCGGCTGCGCGTGCGCGCGCCCTCCATCGAGGCCGAGGTCCGCACCCTGTCCGGCGGCAACCAGCAGAAGGTCGTCCTCGCCCGCTGGCTCGCCCGCAAGCCCGACCTGCTGATCCTCGACGAACCCACCCGGGGCGTCGACATCGGCGCCAAGGCCGAGATCTACCAGATCATCGCCGACCTCGCCCGCGAGGGCACCGCCGTCCTGGTCATCTCCTCCGAACTGCCCGAAGTCCTCGGCCTCGCCGACCGGGTCGTGGTGATGCAGAACGGCCGCACGACCGGCGAACTGACCCGTGACCGGGCGACGGAGGAGGCCGTCCTCGCCCTCGCCATGGCCGACGACCTCGCCGCCACCACCACCCAGACCGGAGAGACCCGATGACCACCGCCACTCCCCCGACCGCCCCGGTGCCGGACGCCGGGGCCCTGCCCGTCCGGTCCGGCGGCCCGCGCACCCTGCTCGCCGCGATCGGCGGCCAGAACCTCAGCCTGATCGGCGCCCTCGTCGCCGTCGTCGCCCTGTTCGGCTCGCTCAACCCCAACTTCGTCGGCTGGGACAACATCCAGGTCATCGCCGAGGCCGCCACCATCTCCGGCCTGCTGGCCGTCGTCCAGACCGTCGTGATCATCTGCGGTGGCCTCGACATCTCGGTCGGCTCCCAGGCCGGCCTGGCCTCCGTCACCAGCGCCATGGTCTTCACCTCCACCGGTGCCGACCCGTACCTCGGCATCGGCGCCGCGCTCGCCATCGGCGCCGGCATCGGCCTGTTCAACGGCGTCGTCATCGTCTACGGCCGGGTCAACCCGACCATCGCCACCCTCGCCGGACTGGCCGCCTACAAGGGCGTCGCCCAGCTCGTCTCGGACGGCCGCGCCCAGGGGTACGTGCTCAACGACCCGGTCTTCGTCTTCCTCAGCCGCGGCAGGATCGCCGGTCTGCCAACGATGGTCTGGCTGCTGATCCTCACCGCCGTCGCCGTGCACGCCCTGCTCACCTACACCGACATCGGCCGCAACATCTACGCGATCGGCGGCAACGACACCGCCGCCCGCCTGGCCGGCATCAACCTCAACAAGTACCTGATCGCCGCCTACGCCCTCTCCGGCACCGTCGCGGCCCTGGCCGGCGTGCTGCTCACCGCCCGCACCGGCAGCGGCCAGCCGGTCTCCGGCAGCGAGGGCCTGGAGCTGCAGTCGATCACCGCGGCCGCCCTCGGCGGCTGTGCCCTCAAGGGCGGCAAGGGCAGCATCGGCGGCACCCTGCTCGCCGTCGCGCTGCTCGGCGCACTGCAGAACGGCCTCACCGTCCAGGGCATCAACGCCTTCTGGCAGAACGTCGCCCAGGGCTCCCTGCTGGTCGCCGCCGTCGTCATCCAGCAGCGCCGCAACCGCGAGCGGGCGGTCGGACTGCCCGCCTGATCCCGGTCTCCCGTACCGGGCGCCCCGGCGCCCACCCCCCAGACGTCCACCCCGGCCGTCCCCTGACCGGACCCGCCGCACAGTGGCAGCGGGTCCGGACTCGGCCGGAGGCGGAACGAGCGGTCGGCCGCCGAGGGTCGGCCGGACCGCGACCGGAACCGCCGGTGCCGCCCCTGCAGGCGGCACCGGCGGTTGCGCGTCCTCCCGGTGCGGTGCGTCCGGGCCCCCGCCGTACCGGCCGACCGGTCGGGTCGGGGCCCGCCGGGGTCCTGGGATACTGGATCATGTCGCGGCCGACGGCTCCCCGGTCACCGACGCGAACGCTCCGGTGCCCGGCCCGGCCCTCGGCGGTGGCACCGGTACGTCCGGACCGCGGCAGGGTCGGCCTGCCGGAGGAAGCGGGAGCGGTCAGGCACCCGTTCGATCGAAAGGGCCTTCGTGGCTGATCAGAGTTTGCTCGCCCCGCAGCGCCAGGCGCTGATCCTGGAGGCCATCCGCAAGGCCGGCGCGGTGCGCGTCGCCGAGCTGGTCGAGCAGTTCGGCGTGTCGGACATGACGATCCGCCGCGACCTGGACGCACTGGTACGCCAGGGAGACGTGCAGAAGGTCCACGGCGGGGCCATCGCGGTGGGGACCGCCAGCACGAACGAACCCGGCTTCGACGTGAAGTCCGGGCTGGAGGAGAGCACCAAGGCCGCCCTGGCCGACGCCGCAGCGCAGCGGGTGGAACCGGGCAGCGTGGTGGCGCTGTCCGCCGGCACCACCACCTACGCGGTCGCCTCCCGGCTGCTGGACGTCCCGGGGCTGACGGTCGTCACCAACTCCCTGCGGATCGCGGACCTGCTGTGGGCAGCGGAAAGCGACGGAGCGGAGACCGTTCCGTCGCTGCTGTTGACCGGTGGGGCGCCGACCCGCTCCGCGGCCCTGGTGGGGTCCCTCGCGGACCAGACGATCCGCACGCTCCACGTGGACCTGCTCATCCTCGGCGTGCACGGCGTCAGTGAGCAGGCCGGACTCACCACCCCCAACCTCGCCGAGGCGCAGACCAATCGGGCCCTGATCGCCTCGGCCCGCCGCACCGTCGTGGTCGCCGACCACACCAAGTGGGGCGTCGTCGGCCTGAGCAGCTTCGCGACCCTGGCGGAGGTCGACTGCTTCATCACCGACGACGCCCTCCCCGCGGCGGCCCGCAGCGCGCTCGCCGAGGCGGTCGGCGAACTCGTCGTGGTACCGGCCGCCGGCTGACCGGACGCTCCGGGCCCCGCCCGGTCAGGCCAGCCGACGCGCCCCCGCCGAGGGGACGGCGGTGAAGGCGACGGGTGCGGCGAAGCCCGCGGAGCCGAAGGCCGACCGCACCGCGTCCGTGACCGCTGCCACGTCCGCCGCGGCCACCAGGGCGATGACGGAGCCGCCGAAGCCGCCGCCGGTCATCCGGGCGCCCAGCGCCCCGGCGGCCACGGCGGCCTCGACCGCGAGGTCCGTCTCGGGGCAGGAGACCCGGAAGTCGTCGCGCAGCGAGGCGTGTCCGGCGGTCAGGACCGGCCCCAGCGCGGCGATCCGGCCGCCGTCCAGGTGCTCGATCGCCTCGGCCACCCGCCGGTTCTCGGTGACCACGTGCCGCACCAGCGGGGCGAGTTCCCCGGGGAGGCGCTCCAGGGCAGCGGTGAGGCCGGCGGCCGGCAGGTCGCGCAGCGCGGCCAGGCCGAGCAGGTCGGCGGCACGCTCGCAGCCGGCCCGCAGGGCGGCGTAGGCGCCGTCGCCGAGGTCGTGCTTGACCCGGGTGTCGATCACCAGCAGCCGGAAGCCGGCCGACTCCAGGTCGAGCGGGACGTGGCGCCGCTCCAGCGTCCGGGTGTCGAGGAGCAGCGCGGCACCGTCCGTGCAGCAGGCGGAGGCCATCTGGTCCATCACCCCGCAGGGCACGCCGACGAAGGCGTTCTCGGCCCGCTGGGCGACCAGGGCGAGGTCCGGCGCGGACAGGCCGAGCCCGTACAGGTCGTTCAGGGCGGCGGCCGTGGCGCACTCCAGGGCGGCGGAGGAGGAGAGCCCGGCGCCGGCCGGCACGTCGCTGTCGACGGAGAGGTCGGCGCCGCCGATCTCGTGTCCGGCCTCGGCGAGGGCCCAGAACACGCCGGCCGGGTAGGCGGCCCAGCTGGTGACGACCCCGGGGGCCAGGCCGTCGAGCGCGAGGTCGGTGATGGTGCCGTCGCCCTGGGTGCTGTGGAGCCGCACCCGGCCGTCCGCGCGGCGGCGGGCGGTGACCCTGGTGGTGTGCGGGAGGGCGATGGGCAGGACGAAGCCGTCGTTGTAGTCGGTGTGCTCACCGATCAGGTTCACCCGGCCGGGCGCGGCCCACACGCCGCTCGGCCGGGCGCCGTGGACGGCCTCGAAGTCGGTGGCGGCCCGGTCGATCATCTGCTCGGCTCCCGTACGTCGTGCGTGTGCGTCGTGTCGGCTCCCGCCGGCGCTTCCATCGGCGGACGGGAGTTGATTTCGACATAATCAAACATCATCGGCCGCCACAGTCAACACCTGCGGATTTCTCACCGCAACACGGATCGAAAGCGGCGCCTGATGACCTGCCAGCAGGTCTACACCTGTTGACAAACGATCGGATATGTTTGATTCTGTTGGAGATCGGCACAGGCTGGCCGAACTCCCCCGCAGAAGGAGCACAGCGGTGCACAAGACCGCGACCAAGTTGGCCGACGGCCGCGAACTCGTCTACTACGACCAGGAGTTCGGCACGGCCCGGACCGCCGTGGACGAACGCCCGCTGGAACCCTCCGCGAGCCTCTCCGAGACCCGGCTCGACCCGGTGCTCGGCGAGTGGGTGACCGTCGCCGCCCACCGTCAGCAGCGGACCTACCACCCCCCGGCCGGCGAGTGCCCGCTCTGCCCCTCCCGGGACGGCCGGCTGAGCGAGGTCCCGGCGGCCGACTACCAGGTCGTGGTCTTCGAGAACCGCTTCCCCTCGCTCGCTCCGGACTCCGCCACCCACGTCACCGCCCACGAGGACGACCCCCTGCACACCCTGCGGCCGGGCACCGGCCGCTGCGAGGTGGTCTGCTTCGCCCCCGACCACGACGCCTCCTTCGCCGACCTGGACGAGGCCAGGGCCCGCCTGGTATTGGACGCCTGGACCGACCGCACGGCCGAACTGTCGGCCCGGCCCGAGGTCCGACAGGTGTACTGCTTCGAGAACCGCGGCGAGGAGATCGGCGTCACCCTGGCCCACCCGCACGGGCAGATCTACGCCTTCCCCTTCGTCCCCTCCCGCACCGCCCGGATGATCGGCCGCGCCGAGGCGTACCGGGCGAGCACCGGCCGGAACCTCTTCGAGGACCTCGTCGCCGCCGAACGGGCCGCCCCCGAGCGGCTGGTGCTCCGGGGCGAGCACTGGACCGCCTTCGTGCCCTTCGCCGCCCGCTGGCCGTACGAGGTCCACCTCTACCCCAACCGCCGGGTGCGCGACCTCACCGCGCTGAACGAGGCAGAGCGCGCCGAGTTCCCCGGCCTCTACCTCGACCTGCTGCGCCGCTTCGACCGGCTGTTCCCCGCTCCCGCCGGCGCCGCGCCGAACCGGACCCCGTACATCTCCGCCTGGCACCAGGCGCCGAAGGACGGCGGCGACGAACTCGCCCTGCACCTGGAGCTGTTCACCGTCCGGCGCGCTCCCGGCAGGCTCAAGTACCTGGCGGGCGTGGAATCCGGACTCGACGCCTTCGTCACCGACGTGAGCCCGGAGGCCGCCGCCGCGCGGCTGCGCGAGGCCGCGACCGACTGACCCGGCCCACGGGAGGACCCCGGCACGGCCGTCGATCGAGCCGTGCCGGGGTCAGGGTCGGGATCGGGGCGAGGACGCGCTGCCGGCGGCTCGGCCCGACCGGCGATCTCGTCGTCCGTGCGGGCCCCGACGTCCTCCCGGGTTCCCTGCGCGTTCGTGCGTGCGGTCCGATCGGACGGAAATGCCGGGCTCCCGGGGGCAGCCCCCGGGAGCCCGGCGTCAGGACCGCCCCGGGGGGACCGTCCTGCGGGCCTGGGTCAGGAGATCGACCACCGCTGCAGCGGCGATCCGGTGTCCGGCTCCTGCGTCACCGCGGCGCCGTCGGCACCGGAGGCGGTGGTGAGCAGCAGGCCGCTGTGGGCCGAGGTGACGGTGTAGGAGCCGTCGGCCGTCGGCCGGACGTTCCAGTGCTGGTTGGCGCCGCCGCTGCACGGCCACTGGATCACCTGGGCGCCCGCGGCCGTGGAGCCGCCGCTGACGTCGGCGCACATCGACGAGAGGCCGTTGACCAGCTCGTACGAGCCGTCGGGCTGGGGGCGGAACTGCCAGAGCTGGTTGCTCCCGCCGGATGCGGTCCAGGTGATGAGGGGGTTGCCGGCGGCGGTGCTGCTGTCGGCGTCGTCGAGGGCCTTGCCGCCCGTGGTCAGGGTGTGGTTGCCGCTGAGGTCCGGCTCGACGGTCCAGGTGAAGACGGCCGATGCGCTCGCGGTGCCGGAGGAGGCGGTGACGGTGACCTTCGAGACTCCGGGCCCGGTCGGGGTGCCGGTGATCAGACCCGAGGGGCTGACGGAGAGCCCGGCGGGCAGCCCGGCCGCCGTGAAGGTGAGCGGCTTGCCGGCGCTGTCGGTGGCGCCGAGCTGGACGGAGGCGGCCTTGCCCGCGGTGCCGGCCTGGTCGCCGGGGGCGGTGAGGACGACCGCCTCGGGGGCCGTGCCGATCGGGGCGAAGGCGAGGGTCTGCTCGGCCGCCGTGCGGCCGCCGCCGACCGTGCCGCCGGTGGTGTCGCTCCAGGAGCGGGCGGGCACGGTCTCGGCGAGCCGGCCCGAGGTGCCGGACATGCCGATCACCAGGCCGCTGTAACGGTTCACCAGCTGGAACCGGCCCTTCCCGGCCTTGCTGGGGAGGATGAAC
Source organism: Kitasatospora sp. NPDC127067 (assembly GCF_042724755.1). Classification (NCBI taxonomy): domain Bacteria; kingdom Bacillati; phylum Actinomycetota; class Actinomycetes; order Kitasatosporales; family Streptomycetaceae; genus Kitasatospora; species Kitasatospora sp. NPDC127067. Next base: position 11,892 of record NZ_JBHXEM010000019.1, read on the forward strand.
CACTGCTGCCCGACGGTGGCGTTCCCGCCGGCGGCGCCGGTGGCGGTCAGCGCGGCGCCCCAGGCCCGGCCCGCCGTCGAGGTGGGGTCGACGCCCAGCAGCTGACCGGTGGCGGTGTTGACGATCCGGTAGGAGCCGTCGCCCTCGGCCAGGAACCGCCAGGACTCGCGGGCGGAGCCGGCCGCCTTGGCCGTGGAGGTGACGGCGGAGCCGCCGGCACTCTGGGCGAGGACCCGGCCGTTGCCGCTCTGGATCCGGTAGGTCCTGGTCAGGTCGACCGGCGGGGCGGCCGGCGCGGAGGAGCCGACGGTGAGCTCGACGTACTGGCCTTCCGAGCCGGCGCAGGCGAAGGAGCAGTACGACCGGAAGGTCTTGCCGACGATCGTGGTGCCGGTCAGGCTGGCGCTGTCCAGGAACCAGCGGTACCAGGAGGCGGTGTGGTAACTGCCGGTGTCGCCGAGCAGGGTCCACTTCTGGGTGGCCAGGTCCTTGGTGGCGTAGATCTGCTGCGGGGCGTTGCCGCTCTGGTCGACGGCCTGCGGAGTGCCGATGTAGAGGCCCAGATAGGCGTCGTAGCTGATGTTCATGACGAACAGCGGTGTGCTCGGGGCGAGCGTGCCGGCCGCGATCTGCTGGCCGACGGTGCCGGGGTTGGCGGGGTTGTACTCCTTGGCCGGCGGGAGGTACCCGGTGGGGTTGGCGCCGTCGGCGGGCACCATGTCGCTCTCCAGGCCGCCGGCCCCGGGCTGCGACCACGCGCCGTCGTACCACTTCTGCCAGCTGCCCGGCGCCATCTTGGCGGACATCGGGGCCCGCGCGACGTGCTGCTGGAACGCGCCCCAGCTGCCGCCCTTGTCGACGATCCGGGAGCCGTAGAAGACGTAGAAGTATCCGGAGGCGGTGTCCACGAACAGCCGCTGGTCGCCGTCGCCGTAGGAGAAGGTCTGCTGCGGGAAGGCCGCGGTGTCACCTCGCGTGGTGCTGTACGGCGAGGTGATCACGTGGTCCCTGATGCTCCAGGTCCGGCCCTGGTCGGTGGAGACGGCGTAGTCGATCGCGTCGTAGTGCAGGCCGTCGCCGAAGGGCTGGGGGGTGAACTCGTTGTGCACCAGCCCGTACCAGTCCCCGCTGTCCGGGTCGACCCAGACCCCGGCCAGGTCGCAGTAGTTCCGCTGGGCGTAGTGCGAACCCTGCGGCGCGTAGCTGGACTGCCGTCCGGTGGGGCTGTTGTTGCAGCGTGCGGTGGTGTCGTCGTTGCGGTCCGACGGGTCGGCGGGATTGACGGCGTCGCTGATCGCGGCGGACCTGGTGGCGCTGTCGAAGTCCCGGCCGGTGAAGAAGCTCCACTGCCGGGAGTCGTTCGCGCCGTACAGCGAGTGCGACTGCTGGAAGTAGAACGTGCCGTCCTTGTCGGTGTAGGGACTGGCCTGGGTGTCGTCGGGGTAGGCGTACGAGCCGGTCCTGCCGAGCGAGACCGTGTACGTGGCGGGGGCCGGTTTGCCGGCGGCAGGTGAGTCGGCGGGCGCCGGTCCGGCGGCCAGGGTTCCGGCGCCGAGTGCCGCCAGGGCGGTGGCGGCGAGGACGCGGGCCCATCGGGTGCGTAGAGGTGGCACTGGTACTCCTCTTCCGTGGCGGGGCGCACGGTTGCGCCCCTGCTGTGGGGGGTGCGGAACGGGAGAGTGGTCCGGGGGAAGCGGGCGGTCAGCCGTCCGCCATGCGGAAGTCGTACTGCGGGGGCACCGGTGTGCCGGGGTGGACGGCGAGCCAGAGGGTGTCCAGGGAGAGCTCGCCCTCGCGCATGGTGTCGACCTGGATGCCCTCGGCCAGCAGCCGCCGGACCCGGTCGTCGTCGCCGCGGGCGTGCGCCGCCTCCGCCTCGGCCAGCCTGATCCGGCCGTGCGCCCGGTCGGCCGGGGAGAGCGCCTCGATCAGCGCGAGTGCCTCGGCGGGGCGCTCGGCCCGCCGCAGCGACTCCAGCGTCTCGATCGTCAACTCCCGCAGTTCCGGCCGGAGTCGGTGGGCCGAGAGCATGAGGTCGGCGGCCTCCCGCGCTTGCGGGGCGAGGAGGGCGAGCGCGCGCAGCGCCCAGGACGAGGGCTCGGCGGCGACGGAGCGTTCGAACGCCTCGCGGGCGGACTCCCGCTCCCCGTCGGCCAGGCGCAGCAGCCCGAGCTGGTACAGCGCGTGCCAGTCCGTGGCGTTCGCCTCCAGCGGCCGCCGCCAGTGCGCCCCGGTGACCGGCTCGGCCGGCGGGTCGCAGACCGGGAGCGTGCCGGTCTTCAGGAGCTGCCGCCAGGGTTCCTGGGCGGCCGCCGGCTCGCCGAAGGGCAGCGCGGGCGAGGCGGGCAGGGCACCGGCCTCGATCTCCAGCGCGGCCCAGCCGCCGCCCTCGGACAGCACCTCCTCGGGCGCGCCGAACTCCCCCGCCCGGGCGTCGGCCCGCTCCAGCTCCAGCGGCGGGAGCAACCGGTCCAGCGCCTCGCCGGCGGCCTCCCGGGCAGCGTCCCAACTCCCGTGCACGGCCGTGGGATCGGCCTGCAGCAGCCCGTACGCCTCGGTCCACGACCAGGTGGCGCCGGCGGGCATCGGCAGGTGCTCCAGCTGGGTGCGGGCCAGGCCCGCCTGGATCTCCAGGTAGGCGGAGTCCGGGCCGGAGAGCCACTCCTGCCAGTGCCTGCCGCCGGTGCCGGTGCCCCAGCAGAACAGCTTGCGGCCGCGCAGCCGGGCGGTGGAGGTCTGGACGAGCCCGGCGCCGGCCCCGCCCCGCGCGGCTTCCGGGGGGGGTCCCCCGCCGGGGTGGGCGCGGACGTCCCCCGCGGCGCGCGCCGCCCGGCCGGGGTAGCTGCGGTCGGCGCCGTCGACCTCCGGGAAGGGCACCCGGCGCAGGTCGCTGACGTAGTCGCAGTGGAAGGCGTGGTCGGCCGGGCCGAGGACGCGCACGTCCCGGTCCTGGGGCACGGCGATGTTGGACCACCAGTAGACCGGCGTCTCGGTCGGCGCGGGGTTGTGCACGGCGATGCGGACGTAGAGCACCGGGGAGCCGGCGGGCAGCCAGGTGTCCATCCGCAGGACCAGGCGCCGCAGCCGTTCGAAGGCGTACATCCGCAGGCCCGGGGTGCCGTCGGGCGCGCTCACCCGGACGGCGTGCAGCGGCTCGCAGGTCAGCGGCCAGTGCCCGGTGGCGCCGAGGTTCCACTCCACCCCGCCGGCCAGCCAGGCGTCGCGCAGGGCGAGGTTGGCGGGCTGCAGGATCCGGTTGCGGTGCAGCAGCTCCCGCCCGGTGGGGCGGTGGACCAGGGACCACAGCCGTCCGCCGAGGGAGGGCAGGAAGGTCGCGGTGAGGGTCTCGTTCTCCAGTACCACGCACGGGAGTTCGCGCTCGGTACGGACGCGGTCGTACCCTCCCTGCCGGGTGTACGGCAGCAGGGTGTCGGGCACCCCGTAGGCCAGGTTGCGGCGCATCTCGTCGTCGACCCCGGCGCCGGCGCCGGTCTGCCGGGGCAGGCCGTGCAGGATCGGCAGGGTGCCGCCGACCGGATCGGGGGTCCCGTCGATGCGGAGCGGGTCGGTGCGCAGGGTCGAGGTCACTTGCCGATCCCAACTGTCATGCCCTGGATGATCCGCGAGCCCATCCAGGAGAAGAGCGCGATCATCGGGGCGAGGATGATGCAGACCCCGGCGAACATCGTGCCGAAGTCCAGGCCGTTGAACTGCTGTGCCGCGACGAACGAGGAGAGCGCCACCGGGAGGGTGGTCGTCCCCTGGCTGTTCGTCAGGACGAGGGCGAACAGGGTCTCGTTCCAGGCGGTGATGAACTGCAGGAGGAAGGCGGTGACCAGCCCGCCCCGGGCGACCGGGAGCACCACCTGGACGAAGGTGCGCAGCGGGCCGGCGCCGTCCAGGACGGCGGCCTCCTCCAGCACGCCGGGGATGCCGCGGAAGAAGCCGGTCAGCAGGAAGACGGTGAACGGCATCGCCAGGCCGACGTAGACCAGTCCGAGGCCGAGGTCGCTGTCGGTCAGGTCCACCCGGGACAGGCCGATGAACAGCGGCACCACCAGGACCTGGCCGGGCACGCCGAGGCCCATGGCGAAGCTCATCGTCAGTGCCGAGGAGGTCCGCGAGCGGCGCCGGGCGAGGGCGTAGGCGCAGGGGGCGGCGAGGGCGACGGCGACCACGGAGGAGAGGCCGGCGGTGAGCACGCTGTTGAGGGCCGCCCGCGCGAAGCCGCCCTCGTCGAGCGCGGTGGTGTAGTTGCCGGTGTCCGGGCTGGTCGGCAGGCCGAAGCCGTGCCGCAGGATGTCGGGGCCGCTGCGCAGCGAGGTCAGCAGGATCCACAGGACCAGCAGCAGGTCGGCGGCGACGACGATCCAGACGGCGGCCGTGCCGATCCTGCTCGCGAGTCCGGTGGGTCGGTTACTGCGTCGCACGGGAGGGACCTTTCCGGTTGGGTGCGGGGGGCCGGGACGCGACGGGTCAGTACTCGATCGGTTCGCGGCGCAGCAGGCGGCGCAGCACGACGGTGATCAGGGTGACCATGGCCAGGCTGACGATCGCGGCGGCGGTGGCCGTGCCCAGCCGGGGGACGGTGCCCTGCGGGAAGGCCTCGGCGTACACGTACACGGCGGTGTTCCAACTGCTCACCGGCGGATAGGCGTTGGTGCTGCCGCCGTAGAGCAGGATCAGCTCGAAGATCTTCACCGAGCTGACGGTCCACAGCACCGCGCAGACCGCGATGACGTCCCAGGCGCACGGCAGGGTGATGTGCCGGAAGCGCTGGAAGGCGCCGGCGCCGTCGAGTTCGGCCGCCTCGTAGAGGTAGTCGGGGATCTGGTCGACCGCCGCCATGATGATGGAGGTGTAGTAGCCGGTCGCCGTCCAGACCAGGGTGCCCAGGACCATCGGGAGCAGGTTGTCCGTCGACAGCCACTTGGGCGGTGTGGTCACCCCGAGGAGCTTCAGCGCCTGGTTGACCGGGCCGGTGGGCGAGAACAGGAACCCGGCGGCGATGCCGAAGACCATGCCGTTGACCAGCGAGGGGAAGAACAGCACCGACCGGGCGAACAGCCTGGCCCGCATCTCGCGCAGCACCAGGGTCAGCGCGAAGCTGAGCACGAAGGTGATCGTGCCTCCGACGACCATCAGTTCGAGCGTGTTGAACAGCGAGGTGCGGAACCTCGGGTCCTGGAACAGCAGGAGGTAGTTCCGCGGGCCGCGCCACTCCATCTCGCCCATGCCGTCCCACGTGTACAGGCTGGTCCACAGGGCGTAGCCGACCGGGGCGACGAACAGCACCGCGTACACGATCAGCGCGGGCGCGGTGAAGGGCCAGAACACCCGGCGGCGCTGGCGCTCCAGCGGGCCGACGCCGGAGCGGGCGGCGCGCTCGGACCGGCCCGGGGCGGCGTCCGTCCGGGGCGGGTTGTCGATCGTCGTCGCCACCGTCAGCCCTGGGTCTGCCAGTAGGTGACCTGGTCGGCCTTGCACTTGGCGACGAACCGGTCGGCCGTGGTTTTGCCGTGCCAGAAGTCCAGGTAGTTCTCGTTCAGGACCTTGGGCAGCCAGCTGCCGGCCACCCCGTCGAAGCCGAGGCGCACGGTCGGGGCCTCCAGGGCCTTCTGGACGTCGGCCAGTTCGGCGGGGGCCGGGATGTCGCTGCGCGGGGTGAGGTTGAGCGCGGTGGTGGAGATCCCGGACAGGTGCTTCTTCTGCAGGAAGAAGGCGATGAACTTCTGTGCGGCGGCGGCGTTCTTGGCCCGCTTGGGGATCGCGAAGCCGAACAGGCTGGCGTCCGGGGTCTTCGCGGTGGGCGGCAGCATCGACGCCGTCCTCCAGCCGGCCGGGACCTGATTGGCCACCTCGGCGGTGACGTAGTTGCCGTCCATGTAGAAGGCGGCCTTGCCGCCCGCCCAGTTGGTCTCCTGCGCGGGGTACTTGGTGGCGTCGTAGCCCTCGATCAGGTGGCCGCCCTTCACCAGCTGCTCCACCTGCCGCGCCGCGGCGAGGACCGCCGGATCGTCCCAGGTCGCGCCGGACTTGTCAGCGGCGAGCTGCGCGACGTTCACCCCCGCCCCGTTGAGCAGGTAGTCGAAGTACAGCGCGTTGCTCCAGGGGTCCTCGCCCTCGGAGGCGATGCACGCCTTCCCGGCCGTCTTCAGCGCGTCGCAGACCTTGAGCAGTCCGGCCCAGTCGGTGGGCGGACTGGGCATGGCGGCGGCGATCGCCGGGTCGGCCGCGTTGTAGAACATGGCGTTGGTGACGACCTCGTACGGGATCAGGTAGTGGTTGGAGCCGGACGGGTCCTTCGGCAGCATGTCGAAGTACTTGGCCGGGACGACCTGGGAGACCGGGACGTTCTCCTCCGGCACCTGCAGCTGCAGCACCGGCGAGAGGTCCAGGGCCTGGCCGGCCGCGGCGGTGGTGCCGTAGACCTTGTCGTCGGACTCGTCCCACAGGTCCGGGGCCCGGTTTGCGGCGATCGCCGGGCCGATCTTCTTGGCGATGTCCCGGCCCGCCCAGGTGACGTCCACCTTGGCGCCGGTGGCGGCGGTGAAGTCGTCGATCGCGGCCTTCAGCACCTTGGCCTGCGGCTCGTCGGCGCGCCACATCGACCAGTAGGTGAAGCTGCCGGCGGCCTTCGCGCCGCCCTCCGAGCCGCTGCCGCAGGCGCTCGCTCCGAGCGCGAGGGCGACGGCGGTGGCCGCCCCGATGATGCGGGCGGCGGGCATGGTCGTTCTCCCCATGGGTGGTTCCTCTCGGAGGCGCGAGATGCCGCGCGGACGTGTCGTCAGCCGGGGCCCGAGGACGGGGAGCGGCTGGATGGCTGGGACGATACGGTCGAGTTGACCGGTAAATCAAGAGTCCTTGCAAAAACCTGCTCCGGACTGCGGCGCTTCGACGCCGATTGCGCAAGAGGCTCTCAAGTTGCGGACCGGAGCTGGGGCTTGATCGACCTTGACGCCCCTTCACCGGTGCCCTACCTTTCACCAAAAGCAAGTTGACCGGTAAATTCGAAGGATCCAGTCATGGTGACGATGCAGGACGTGGCCGAGCGCGCCGGGGTCACGAAGCAGACCGTCTCCAACGTCATCCGGGGGCGGGGCGCCGTGAGCCCGGCGACCGCGGCCCGGGTGCGCGCCGCGATCGGGGAACTGGGGTACACCCCCAACCTGGTCGCGCGCTCCCTCGCCACCGGCGCCACCCGGACGGTGGGCCTGTTGGTCCCCACGGTGACGGGCTCCTTCTACCCCGACATCGTCGAGGAGGTCGAGGACGTCCTCGACACGAACGGCTACCACCTGCTGCTCTGCACCACCCGGCTCGACGGCGAGCGCGCCAAGCGGCACCTGGCGAGCCTGACCAGCCGCTCGGTGGACGCGCTGCTGATCGCCGGCGACCGGGACCTGATCGACCACCTGCCGCTGCTGGCCGAGGCCTCCTTCCCGGTCGCCCTGTGCGCCTGGGAGACCGACGCCCCCGACCGCTTCCCCGTGGTCACCATCGACTACGAGCGGGCCGGCCACCTGGCCGGGCGCCACCTGCGCGAACTCGGGCACGAACGCGTCGCGGTGCTCGCCAGCCCCGACCACGCCCCGCGGGTGGCGGGCTTCCGGCGAGCCTTCGCCGCCGACGGCCTGACCGTCCCCGACCACGCCGTCCACACCGCGCCCGAACCCACCCCCGCGGGCGGCTTCGACGCGGCGACGGCGGCGCTCACCGCCGACCCGACGATCACCGCGCTCTTCGCCACCCACGACGTCCTCGCCCTGGGGGCGCTGGAGGCCGCCCGGGAAGCGGGCCGCTCCGTGCCCCACGACCTGTCGATCGTCGGGCACGACGACAACCCGGAGGTCGGCGCGGCCCGACCGGCGCTCACCAGCGTGGCCATCCCCAAGCGGGAGATGGCCCGAGAGGCGGTCGAACTGCTGCTGCGCGCCCTCACCCGCTCCGGCAGCCCGGCCAACTCGATCCAGCTGCTGCGCCCCGAGCTCGTCGTCCGGGACAGCACCGGCCCGGTCGGTGGCCGTTGAACCGGCCCGGGCCGGCGGACCGCTGCCCCCGGGGCAGTTCCCCGGCCTCCGAGCGGTTCCACGCAGCTCCGCGCAAAGATCGTCCCTCGCACGAACGGCACTAGACTTCCGCCATGCTCAAAGCTGACCGCACCTCCCGGATCCTCACGCACCTCACCGAGACGGGCAGCGCCGACGTGCACGAGCTGGCCGGGCTCCTGCGGGTGTCGGCGGCCACCGTCCGCCGGGACCTGCAGGAACTCCACGACCAGGGCCTGCTGCACCGCACCCGCGGCGGGGCGGTCACCGGCGCCGTCAACCTCGAACTGCCGCTGCGCCACAAGCACGGCACGCGGCAGGCGGAGAAGCGCCGGATCGCCCTGGCGGCCGACCGGTTGGTGCCCGACGGCGCGGTGGTCGGCCTGACCGGCGGCACCACGACCAGCGAGCTGGCCCGCGTCCTGGCCGAACGCGGCGGGATCACCATCGTGACCAACGCCGTCAACATCGCGGCTGACCTGATCGTCCGGCCGGACATCCGCCTGGTGGTGGTCGGCGGCATCGCCCGGACCACCAGCTACGAGCTGGTGGGTCCGGCCGCCGACCGGATGCTCGCCCAGTACCACCTCGACATCGCGTTCATCGGCGTGGACGGCCTGACCCCCCAGGAGGGCTGCACCACGCACGACGAGATGGAGGCCCAGACCGACCGCGCGTTCCTGCGCAGCAGCGCGCGGTCGGTCGTCCTGGCCGACAGCAGCAAGATCGGCCGGGTCACCTTCGCCCGGATCTGCCCGCTCTCCGAGGTCCACGACCTGGTCACCGACGCCGAGGCCACGGCGGAGCAGGAGGAGGCGATCGCCGCCGACGGGGTACGGGTCCTGCGCGCCTGACGCCGGGCCGCCGGCCTCACGGGCCCGGGTCCCGAAAGTCGGGATCCCGCGGACCCTGATCCCGCACCCACCGATGCAACGCCCGGCCGGGCCTCCCGGCCGGGCGTTTCTGTCACCGCAACGGTTGACATGAACTCACTAACACAGGAAGCTCTTTCGCACCTGCGCAGAATCAGCGTGTATCAAGCATCTCCGATCACTCGTCAAGCGCATACGAAGGCGGTAACTGCGGTGGACAAACGTGTGCCGGCCCTCCTCACGGCGTGCGCCCTCGGCGCCCTCGCCCTCACCTCCTGCGGCAGCGGTGGCAGCGGCGGCGGCACCGACGCCGACGGCAAGGTGACGCTCAAACTGGTCGCCGCCGACTACGGCGACAAGGAGTCCAACAGCTCCAAGGCCTACTGGAACGGCGTCGCCTCCGCCTTCACCGCCGCCAACCCCGACATCAGGGTCGACGTCCAGGTGGTGAACTGGAACGACATCGACCAGCAGGTCAAGACGATGATCCAGAGCGGCAACGTACCGGACGTCCTGCAGACCGGCGGCTACGCCGACAAGGTCGCCGACGACCTCCTCTACAAGGCGCAGGACGTCCTGTCGCCCGCCACCCGGAGCAACCTGATCGACAGCTTCGCCAAGGCCGGCGAGGTCAAGGGCGTGCAGTACGGCATACCGTTCGTCTCCTCCACCCGGCTCCTGTTCTACAACAAGGCGATCCTCCGGCAGGCCGGCATCACCCAACCCCCCACCACCTGGGAGGAGTTGCGCAAGGACGCCGAGCAGATCAAGGCCGCGGCGCCCGGCGTCACCCCGTACGCGCTGCCGCTCGGCCCGGAGGAGGCCCAGGGCGAGAGCATGCTCTGGGAACTCGGCAACGGCGGCGGCCCCACCGACAAGGACGGCGGGTACACCCTCGACAGCCAGGCCGACATCGACACCTTCTCCTGGCTCAAGTCCAACCTCGTGGGCCCCGGCCTCACCTACCCCAACCCGGCCACCACCGACCGCAAGACCGCCTTCGCCGACTTCGCCGCGGGCAAGGCCGCCATGCTCAACGGCCACCCGTCACTGATCCGGATGGCCCAGGCGGGCAAGGTCGACTACGGCGTGGCCCCCGTCCCCGGCAAGGCGGGCCCGCTCACCAGCACCCTCGGCGTCGCGGACTGGATGATGGCCTTCAAGAAGAACGGCCACCGCGAGCAGATCAGGAAGTTCCTCGACTTCGCGTACACCGAGGACAACATGCTCCGGTTCGACGAGACCTACAACCTGATGCCGGTCACCCAGGACACGCTGCGCGCGATGACCACCGGCGGCAAGCACCCGGACCTCGAACCGTTCTTCGCCCCGCTGCCGCACGCCGCCTTCTACCCGCTGGGCGACACCAGTTGGGACGTCGTCTCGGCCGAGCTCAAGAAGAGCGTCGGCAGCGCCGTCTCCGGCGACCCGGCCAAGGTGCTCGGCGAGCTGCAGAAGAAGGCCCAGGACGCCGTCGCCAACAAGTGACCCCGCGGAAGGCACCCCCGTGACCTCCAGCTCCCCCACCGCCGGATCTCCCACCGGCCCCGGCTCCCCCACGCCGTCCGCGAGGCCACCGCGCCGCCCCGCGCCGTCGGCCTCCCGTCCGGGCCGGCTCGGGCCGCTGCCCTGGATCGCCCCGGCCGTCCTGCTGATCCTCGCCGTCGTCCTGTGGCCCGTCTACGAGATGGTCCGCACCTCCTTCCTGCGCATCAGCACCAGCGGTTTCGTCCGGGGCCCGGCCGGCCTGGACAAGTACCGCAAGCTCTTCGGCGAGGCCGACCTCGGCCACGTGCTGCTCGCCACGGTGACCTGGACGGCCGTCGTGGTCGGCCTGACCATGCTGCTCTCGCTCGGCCTGGCCCAGCTCTTCGACCAGCGCTTCCCGGGCCGCCGGTACGCCCGCTGGGCCCTGGTCGTCCCCTGGGCCGCGTCGGTGCTGATGACCGCCATCGGCTTCCGGTGGATGCTCGACCGCACCGCCGGCGTGCTCAACACCGCCATGACCGACCTCGGCCTGATCGACGGCCCCCGGGACTGGCTCGGCACCCCCGCGACGGCCTGGCCCTGGATGGTGTTCGTCGCGGTCTTCGTCTCGCTGCCGTTCACCACGTACACCCTGCTCGCCGGCCTGCAGACCGTCCCCGCCGACGTGTACGAGGCGGCCCGGACGGACGGCGCCTCGCCCTGGCAGACCTACCGGCGGATCACCCTGCCGCTGCTGCGCCCGGCCTTCCTGGTCGGCGTCGTCATCAACCTGATCAACGTCTTCAACTCCTTCCCCGTCATCTGGGCCATGACCCGGGGCGGCCCGAGCAGCGACACGGCCACCACCACGGTGTTCATGTACCAGGTGAAGAGCACCGACATCGGCGAGTCCGCGGCCGTCTCGGTGGTCAACTTCGCGCTGGTGGTGCTGATGGTGCTGGCCTTCCTCAAGGTCAGCCGCTGGAACGGGGAGGAGAGTTGAGGGCCCGGCGCGGCCGTCGCCCGATCCGGCCGCGCACCGTCGTGCTCGCCGGCGTCGCCTGGCTGCTGGCGGCGGTCTTCCTGCTCCCGTACCTGGAGATGGTCGTCACGGCGCTGCGCCCGGCCGACGAGCTGCGCGACGCGGGCTATCTGCCGCACCACTTCGCCTGGTCCAACTTCCTCGGCGTCTGGCGCGACTCCACCCTCGGCGGCAACCTGAGGGTCACCCTGCTGGTCGCCGGCGGGTCCACCGTGCTGGCGCTGCTGGTCGCCCTGCCCGCCGCGTACTGCACCGCCCGGGTCCGGTACCGGGGCCGGCGGCTCTTCCTGCTGCTCGTCCTGGTCACCCAGATGTTCCAGCCGACCTCGCTGCTGGTGGGCCTCTACCGCGAGTTCTACCGGCTCGGCATGCTCAACTCGGTCTGGACGCTGATCCTCTGCAACGCGGCCTTCAACCTGGCCTTCGCGGTCTGGATCCTCACCGCCTACATCTCGGCCATCCCGGTGGAACTGGAGGAGGCCGCGCTGCTCGACGGCCTCGGCCGGCTCGGGGCCCTGCGCCGGGTGGTCCTGCCGCTGGCCGTGCCGGGCGTGGTCACCGCGGTGATCTTCACCTTCATCTCGGCCTGGAACGAGTTCGTGATGGGCCTGACCCTGTCCACCGAGCCGGGGAGCCAGCCGCTCACCGTCGGGATCAACAGCTTCATCGGCAACTACACCGTCGAGTGGAACTACCTGTTCGCCGGGTCGGTCGTCGCGATCGTGCCGGTCGTGGTGCTGTTCGCCCTGATCGAGCGGCACGTGGTCTCGGGACTGACCGCCGGATCGGTCAAGTAGCCGACCGCACCCACGGGTTGAACGTCCACCGCCTCTTCGAAGGAGCCCGCCGCATGGCCCCCGCCAGCCCCGACCCCGTCGGCACCCCCAACCCCGCAGGCACCGCAGGCACGCCCTCCCGCACCGCCGCCGAGATCGCCTCGCAGCCCGACTGCTGGCGCCGTGCCGCCGACTCCCTGCCGCGGCACGCCCCCGCCCTGCCCCGCCGGGGCGAGCGGATCGCCGTCGTCGGCTGCGGCACCTCCTGGTTCATGGCCCAGGCCTACGCGGCCCTGCGCGAGGGCGGCGGCCACGGGACCACGGACGCCTTCGCCGCCTCGGAGTTCCCGCCCGGACGCGACTACGACCGGATCCTGGCCATCTGCCGCTCCGGCACCACCACCGAGGTGCTCGACCTGCTCGGCCGGGCCCGTACGGCCGGGGTGCCCACCAGCACCGTCACCGCCGATCCCGCCACCCCGGTCGCGGCGCTCGCCGGCGCCGTCGCCGTCCTGGATTTCGCCGACGAGCGCTCCGTCGTGCAGACCCGCTTCGCCACCAGCGTGCTCGCCCTGCTGCGCGCCCACCTGGAAGCCGAGGGCGCGCTTCCGGCGGGAGTCCACCCGCTGTCCCGCGCGGTCCGGGACGCCGAACGGGCCGTCGCGGTGCCGCTGCCCGCCGAACTGCGCGACGCCGGGCAGTTCACCTTCCTCGGGCGCGGCTGGACGTACGGGCTGGCGCTGGAGGCCGGGCTGAAACTGCGCGAGGCGGCGGGCGCCTGGACCGAGGCGTACCCGGCGATGGAGTACCGGCACGGGCCGATCAGCATCGCCGAACCGGGCCGGGTGGCCTGGGTGTTCGGCGCGCCGCCCGCCGGGCTCGCCGAGGACATCACCCGAGCCGGCGCCCTCCTGGTCGCCGGATCCGGTGGAACGGACGGCGACCTGGATCCGCTGGCCGACCTCGTCCGGGCCCAGCGGCTGGCCGTCGCGGTGGCCGGGTCGCGGGGCTGCGACCCGGACCGGCCGCGGCACCTCACCCGGTCCGTCGTCCTCGGGGACCGGCACCGTCCCTGACCGGCGCCGTTCGCCCTCACCACCGCGTGCCCCCGCCACCGCGCCCGATCGCCCGCCCGCTGCACCTCCTCGCCCGCCCGGGCGCGTCCGGCAGGTCCTGACCGCCCACCTCTCCAACGTCGAACGGAGACACCACCGTGCGCCTACTCCGGCCCCACCTCCGCCGGGCCGCCCTCACCGCGGCCCTGGCCGTCCTCCCCGCCCTGGCCGGGCCCGTCCTCCCCGCCCGGGCCGCGACCCCCGGCTCCGCCGTCCTCGACCAGGGCCACCAGAGCGTCACCTGGCAGAGCCCGCAGTACGCCAAGGGCACCCTCGGCGACCCCGGCAGCTGCCCCCCGGCCGCGCAGGACCCGGGCGGCACGGTCTGCGACCACTTCGACCTCACCGTGAACGTGCCGGCCGGCTACTGGGACGACAATCCGGAGGGCGGCGTCCCGGTGTCCGTCCGCTGGCAGAACCCCACCGACGACTTCGACCTCTACATCTACGACGCCACCGGCAAGCAGGTGGCCAGCAGCGCGGGCACCGCCGACCCGGAGGCCACGGTGATCCCGAAGGCCTCGGGCACCTACCGCGTCCTGGTGGTCCCCTACGACGTCCACGGCGGCTCCTACACCGGCACCGCCTACCTGCCGCAGACCGCCGACGCCGGCGACCTGACCGGCTTCGGCGGCTCCCAGGGCAGCTACGACATCGCCGCGGGCCCCCTGAAGGCCCGGGTCGACTTCCTCGCCGACGACCAGCTGCGCCTGCGCGCCGCCCCGGACGGCGTCCTCACCGATCCGGCGGGCAGCACGATCGTCCGCACGCAGCCCGAGCCGCAGCGCGACACCAGCACCTTCGACGCCGGGGCGTACTACGGCATCCGCTCCAAGGGCCTGGTCCTGCGGGTCTACAAGCACCCGCTGCGGTTCGGCCTGTACAAGGCGGACGACCGCACCGCCCTCTGGCAGGAGAGCGCCCCACTGCGCTGGAGCACCGGCGGACTGCGGCAGAGCCTGGTGCGCGGCGCGGACGAGCAGTTCTTCGGCGGCGGCGAGCAGAACGGCTCCTTCTCGCACCGCGACCGGACCGTCCACGTCGCCAACAGCACCGACTGGAACGAGGGCGGCTGGAACAACTCCCAGCCCTTCTACGTCTCCTCCGCCGGCTACGGCGTCTTCCGCAACACCTTCACGCCCGGGATCTACGACTTCGGCTCGCCCGTCCGCACCGGGCAGCAGGAACGCCGCCTGGACGCCTACTACTTCACCGGTGACGTCAAGGCGGTGATCGGCCGGTACACCGACCTGGTCGGCAAGCCCTTCATGCCGCCCGTCTACGGGCTGGAGCCCGGCGACTCCGACTGCTACCTGCACAACGCCAACCGCGGCGAGCGCCACACCCTGGACGCGCTGAAGGTCGCCGACGGCTACGTGGACAACCAGATGCCGCTGGGCTGGATGCTGGTCAACGACGGCTACGGCTGCGGCTACGAGAGCCTGCCGCAGACCGGCACGGGCCTGCGCAAGGACCACGCCCAGCTCGGCCTGTGGACCCAGAACGGCCTGCCCAACCAGGCCGAGGAGGTCAAGGCCGGCGTGCGGGTGCGCAAGCTCGACGTGGCCTGGGTCGGCAACGGCTACGACTTCGCGCTGAACGCCTGCGACCAGGCCAAGGCCGGCATCGAGGACAACAGCGACGCCCGCGGCTTCGTCTGGCTGCCGGTCTCCTGGGCCGGCGCGCAGCGCTGCGGCGTGCTGTGGAGCGGTGACCAGAGCCTGTCCTGGGACTACATCCGCTGGCAGATCCCGACCTATGCCGGCGCCACCATGTCCGGCATCGCCTACAACACCGGCGACGTCGGCTCGATCTACCGCCGGGACCCCAAGATGTACGCCCGCGACCTGCAGTGGAAGGCCTTCCTCCCGGCGATCATGACCATGGACGGCTGGGCCCGGGACATGACGGGCAAGCAGCAGCGGGACCAGCAGCCCTGGCTGGACGGCGAGCCCTACACCTCGATCAACCGCAAGTACCTGCAGCTCAAGGAGCGGCTGCTGCCGTACATGTACACCCTCTCCGCGGAGGCCACCCGCACCGGCGTCGGCGCGGTCCGCCCGCTGGCCCTGGAGTACCCGCACGACCCGAACGCCCTCGGCCCCAACGCGAAGTACGAGTTCCTGGCCGGGCCCGACTTCCTGGTCGCGCCGGTCTACTCCGACACCACCGTGCGCGACGGCATCTACCTGCCCGAGGGCACCTGGACCGACTACTGGACCGGCCGTACCTACCAGGGCCCGACCACGGTCAACGGCTACTCCGCCCCGCTCGACACCCTGCCGCTGTTCGTCCGCGGCGGCGCGATCGTCCCGATGTGGCCCAAGGGCACGCTGTCCTGGGAGAACCGGGACCGCTCCGAGCTCGACTACGACCTCTACCCGCAGGCCGCGGGCGACTCCTCCTACACCCTGTACGAGGACGACGGCGTCACCCGGCAGTTCAACGCCGGCTCCTCGGCCACCCAGCAGGTGGACGTGCACGCCAACCGCGCCGTGACCAACGTCCGCATCGGCGCCAGCGAGGGCGACTACGCCGGCAAGCCGGCCGAGCGGTCGTACCGCCTCACCGTGCACGGCCGCCCCGCCCCGCGCCTGGTGGCCGGCGACGCGGGCCCGCTGACCCGGCTGGACTCGGCGGCCGCGCTCGACGCGGCCGGCTCGGGCTGGTACTTCGACGCCGCGACCGGGGTGACGACGGTCCGGACGCCGTCCGTCCCCACCGGCGACGGCTTCTCGCTCAACCTGGTCCACGGCGGCAACTGACCGCCCGACGGCGAGGGGCTTCCACCCCGGTACGACAAAAGGGGCCCGCACCGTGCGCGACGCACGGTACGGGCCCCTTTTTCTGCCGGGCGAAAGCCAGGGCGGAGGACTACAGCGGGCGGATGTTCTCGGCCTGCGGGCCCTTCTGGCCCTGCGTGACGTCGAACTCGACCTTCTGGCCCTCAACGAGCTCGCGGAAGCCCTGGGCAACGATGTTCGAGTAGTGGGCGAACACGTCCGCGCCGCCACCCTCCTGAGCGATGAAGCCGAAGCCCTTTTCCGCGTTGAACCACTTCACGGTGCCAGTAGCCATGAGAAATCTCCTTCGAGAGACTGTCCGAAGCCTGCACCATGCAGACTTTCGAGTCGCCGCGATGAGAACCCTCCGGGAAAGAGCCGGAAAACAAAAAATGCGCCTGCGAAGAGCAGGCGCACACAAAGTTCATGGGAACCACAACTGCAACTAAAACAACCGTAGCAGACTTCGGGCCGCCGCGGCGGATAACCACGCGAATATTTTCGCCTCACCCTTCCGGGCGTGCCCCTCACCCCCAGGGGGAGCGCAACAACCGGTTGCCACGGGGAGATTGGGGGCGCCACGCCCCGCCCCGGCCCGGTCGCGACTTTCGCCACGCCCGGGGGACGGGCCGCCCCGAGGATGACCGGCAACGGATTCACCCCCGCCGGGACGGCCCGTTCCCTCGATTTTCGGAGCATACTGACCAGGATGACGAAATCACCGGCAGTCCGACGCCCTCTGCCCACCAGTCCCTTCAAGCCCCGGCCCGAAGCACCGCCCAAACACTTCGCGGTCGGCGACCGCATCAGCCACGACAAGTACGGTCTCGGCCGCGTCATCGCGGTGGAGGACGGGGCCTACCCCGCGGTCCTCGTCGACTTCGGCACCCGACAGGAGCGGATCACCCCGCCGTACGCCGCCATGTACACCCTCTGACCGACACACCGGCGGCGATGCCGTCACCGCCCCGGGGTGCGGTCCGGACCCCGACGGCGCAGCCGACGGTGCCCGGTCTCCGGGCCGCCACTGTGCACACCGCGGGGCCGATCCGTCGGGCCGTGCCGGGACTCCGGCACGGCCCTGTTACGCGCGCGCCCGCCGGCCCGCCCCCGCATCACCGTCGTCACCGACCGCATGCCGGCGGCGACGGCCACCGGGCCCTCCGGGGCCGGAACCTCCTCCACGCCGGCACCGTTCCCGCCCCGTGCGTCCGGCGCGACACACTCGTCATCCCCCTGCGGCCCTCGGTCGGCCTCGCCCCTCCTGCCGGCCGCCTGCCCATGGATCCGGCCGCGGCGGGAGCCAGGTTCACGATCCGGTTGCCGCGGGTAGGCAGGTGAGCACCAGGAGTAGCCATCGGCAACAGGAGGGAACCGGAATGAGCGGTCAGCCGGCAGGGACGACGGACGACGGCGGTGCCCGGGCCGCGGCACCGTACGACGAGGCCGATGTCATCTTCCACGGCGGGGAGATCGTGACGGCGGCCGCCGACTCCGAGGAGTCCGACCCGCGCCCCGAGGCGGTGGCCGTCAAGGACGGTGTCATCGTCCACGTGGGTGACTACCAGGAGGCCGCCGACCGCTGGCAGGGGCCGCGAACGCAGGTGCGCGACCTCGCCGGCCGCGCCCTGCTGCCCGGGTTCATCGACGCCCACGGCCACCTGGGCGGTATCGGCCTGCAGGCCACCCTCGCCAACCTGCTGGCCGATCCCGACGGCGACGTCACCGACATCGCCTCGCTCCAGGAGAAGCTGCGCGCGTGGGCGAAGACCCCGGTGGGCGCTTTCTCCAAGTGGATCATCGGGTTCGGCTACGACGACGCCATGCTCGCCGAAGGCCGGCACCCCACCCGCGAGGATCTCGACAAGGTGTCCACCACCCGGCCGGTGCTGGCCATCCACCAGTCCTTCCACCTCGGGGCGGTGAACAGCCGCGGCCTGCGGGAGCTGGGCTACACCAAGGCCAGCGCGGACCCGGACGGCGGCGTCATCCGCCGCCGGCCCGGCCCCGTGGCCCGGCCGTACGGCGAGCCCAACGGCGTCCTGGAGGAGACGGCCTTCAGCCCGGCCTCCGAAAAGGCCACCGCGGGGCTGCCGCTGACCGCGCTGGCCGCCCTCTTCAGCAAGGGCGTGGCGTCGGCCGCGAGCTTCGGCTTCACGACCGTCCAGGAGGGCGGTGCCACGCTGAAGAACCTGAAGGCCCTGCGGGACGCCGCCGCCGTCGTGCCGTTCAAGATCGACGTCGTCGCCTACGCGCGGGCCGACGAGGCGACGGCCTCACCGGAGCCGGACCCGGTCGGCGCGAGCCAGAAGTACCGGCGGGGCGTGCGCGCGGCCGGCGTGAAGATGTACCTGGACGGATCCCCGCAGGGCCGCACGGCCTGGCTCACCGAGCCCTACCAGGAGCGGCCGGAGGGCACCCCCGAGGGCTACCGCGGCTACCCCACCATCGAGGACCCCGAGATCGTGCTCGACCAGGTGCGCACCGCGTACGCCAAGGGCTGGCAGGTGCTCGCCCACGTCAACGGGGACGCCGCGATCGACCAGTTCATCGAGGCGGTCGGCACCGCCGCCCGGGAGGCCGGCCCCGGCGACCGGCGGACGGTGGCGATCCACGCCCAGACCGCCCGCAAGGAGCAGATCGAGGCCTTCGACCACCTGGGCGTCATCCCGTCCTTCTTCTCCATGCACACCTACTACTGGGGCGACTGGTACCGCAAGACCGTCCTCGGACCGGAGCGGGCCGCCACCATCTCCCCCGCCCGCTGGGCCGTGGACCGGGGGATGATCTACACCTCGCACCACGACGCCCCGGTCGCCCTGCCCAACTCGATCGCCATCCTCTCCAGCCAGGTCACCCGCCGCACCCGCACCGACCGGATCGTCCTCGGACCCGAGCAGTGCGTGTCGGCCCTCGACGCGGTCAAGTCCATCACCATCAACGCCGCCCACCAGTACTTCGAACAGGACCGCAAGGGCAGCATCGAGGTCGGCAAGCTCGCCGACCTGGTGATCCTCTCCGCGAACCCGCTGACGGTCCCGCCGGAGGAGATCAAGGACATCAAGGTCGCCGAGACCATCAAGAAGGGCACCACCATCCACTCCGTCGCCGACGCGAACAGCGACACGAACGCCGACGACCCCGTCGCCGGGCTCGAAGTCCCCACCGACTACCAGTGGCACGGCTGCTGCTGACGGCGCATCCCGCGCCGCCGCCCCCGGACCTGCGGGCCCGGGGGCGGCAACGGGACAACGGGCGGGCGGGTCAGCGGGCGAGTACCTGGCCGTCCTGGGGACGGTGATCCCGGGAGCGGCGCAGGTCGACGGTGGCGTAGGTGCGTTGCAGCCAGCGGTCCGCCCCGTCGTAGTGGGGCCGGAAGGCGGTACGGCCGTGGACGGTGACGCGGTTGTCGATGACGACCAGGTCGCCGGGGGTCAGGCGCAGGGTGCGGGCGGTCTCCTCACAGGCCCGGCCGAACCCGGCCAGCGCGGCGGTGGCCCGAGGGGTGAGCGGGGCGGTGACGAGTTGGGCCATGCGGATGTCGGGGTCCTCGGCTGCGCCGGACAGCACCGGCCGGGGTTCGGCTCCGGCTCCGCCCGCGGCGTCGGGGCCGAAGGAGGGCGGTGGTGTGGTGATGAACTCCGGTGCGAACAGGGCCTCCCGGTCGGCCCGGGTGAGGAGGGGCAGCGCCTGGCGGATGCCGGCGACGCGCATGCCGGCGATCCGGTCGTGGTCGGCCCGCAGGCACAGGAAGACCACGTAGTCCGGCGGGTGGGGATGGAAGCCGTTCTCGGTGTGGAAGGACAGCGGCACCGATCCGGCGTTGCCGTGGAAGGTCTCCTGCCCGGGCACGGGCACGACGTCCTGCACGAGGGCCCCGGACTTCTCGGCCAGGTAGGCGAGCGGCTCGCCGAGCCCGCAGGCCACCATGGTGAGCAGCGCGGCGGGGACGGTGGCCCGGCGCTGGACCGAGCCGGGTACGGCCGGTGTCGGGGGCAGGGAGGCCTCGTCGACGGGCAGGCCGCCGATCACCAGGGTGCCGTGCGGGCCGGAGCTCCTTCGGAACCGGCGCACCGCGCGGCGCAGCGGCAGCGGAAGCTCGTCCCAGGCGTCCCGGGCCCGTGCCACCCACTCGGGGCTGTCGACCCGGTCGTGCCCGCCGGCGGACAGGGAGCGGGCCAGCCGCTCGCACGCGCCGGCATCGGTCGGATCCAGGTTCCAGTCCGCGGCGACGGCGGTGTTGTGCGGGGTGCCGGGCATCGGGTCTCCTGCCGGGAATGCGAACGGTGGGCGGCCGGACTCAGGAATGGCGCAGGCCGGCCACGGCGTCCGCGACGTAGTGGTCCCCGAAGCGGATCAGGGGGGCGTACTGGGCCGCGCGGCGGTGGCGCATGAGTCGTAGTTCGGCGACGGCGTTGTCGGGGCCCTCGGGCCGCTGGGCGATGGAACGACGCAGGTGCACCAGCGAGTACGCGAGGGTGACGTGCCGTTCGGCGTCCACGATGTCGGCTTCCAGGAGGGCGCCCCGCGCCTCGGCCAACTCGGGGGCGCGGGCCGCCAGTTGCTCGTAGGGGTCGGGGACCACCGACAGCAGGTCCTTCATCGCCGCCCGGAACAGCCTGTACCCGCGGTGCTGGCGCCCGCTGAGCGGGATGTCCGTCGACGGCGGCGCCATGGTCCGGCGGATCGCCGCCATGTAGTAGTCGGCCGGGATCGTCCCGGCGTGGCTCATGGCCGCGGGGAAGCCGCGCACGTACACCGTCGCGTCCGCCAGCAGCCCCAGTGCGGCATCGCCGTCGCCGTGCCGCAGGTGGCGGGTGGCGTCGGCCACGGCGACCGCGGCGCAGACGTTGAACAGGACGTGGACCTGGTGCCCGATGAGCCACCGCGCGCTCCACGCGCTCTCCGGCGACGGCCGCGCACCGGGCTCGGGAACGACCACCGGCGGGACGGGCTCATGGTCGGCGCCCGACGCCACGCCGGTGAGGTCGAGCACCGACCGCCGCATGCCGGCCACCTCCAGTGCCAGGTCGGCACCCGACAGCGGAGCCTCGCAGAGGTCCTCCAGACCGCGGTGGACGACCAGCAGGCCGTGCAGGGCGGCCTGCTGGTCCGACAGTTCCACCTCACGGACCCGGAAGTACGACTGGCTGGTCGACTCCGCCGGCACGTCCTCACCCGCCACGGCCGGAGCCAGAGCCGCCAGCGCGGCCACCGACTCGCCTGCTGCCGCGGCGGCCTGCCGCAGCGTGGCGGTACGTTCGACGGGCCCGGCGTGGGTCGCCACCCCGGCCAGCACCCGCGCGGCCCGCCTCGCTCCGGCGGCGACCCGCGTGCCCAGCGCCGGGACGGGCCGCCCGCCCCGGGGCTCACGGAAGACAGCGACAGGAGGATGACCGGCGACCGGCGATAAGCCCATGGTGGAAATATTTCGCCAGGAACACGCCACACGAAACCCTGGTCGGCGACACGGTTCCGGCTCGGGGTGGGGGGGGGGGCGCGGGCCCCCCCCCCGCCCCGGGGGGGTTTTAAAAAAAAACCGCCCACCCCACCCCAAAAAAAAAAGGTGTGGGGGGTGTGGGTGGTAGTT